>JANMNM010000220.1:0-7137 GCA_031373905.1 Gemmatimonadaceae bacterium
CAGCTCCGGGTGCCAGCAGAAGTGCGGGATGTCAACGCCGTTGGCCCGGGCCGCCTGAATGACTGTCTGGCCATCCTCGGCCTGCATCGACACGCCATCGATGAAGAACTCCATCAGGCCCGCGCTCCGGCACTCGTCAGCACACCGGCGAACGGATCAGTCACCGTGAGGCGCCCGTCGAACATCGACCGGCCGTGCGTGATGTAGAACTCGAACTCCTCGCGATAGTGATCGAGGATCGCAGAGCACGCATAACCCGCGGAATCACCGAGGCTGCAGATCGTGGTGCCATCGTTCGCCTCGGATATCTGGTACAGGCGATCGATGTCCTCCGGGCGCCCGCCGCCAGCCACGATGCGGTTCAGGATCCGCTCCATCCACCCCATCCCTTCACGGCACGGGGTGCACTGCCCGCACGACTCGTGGTGATAGAAGCGCTGGATGACCTGCGCCAGGCGCACCATGCACGTCCCTTCGGCGATGGCAATCATGCCGCCGGACCCGAGCTGGGAGCCGGCAGCCAGTGCGGAGTTGTGGTCGAGCGTGAGCGGTTCGATCTCCTTCGCCGGCAGGAGCTTGGTAGAGACACCACCCGGGATGATGCACTTGAGCTGCGCGCCATCCTGCATTCCGCCGCAATCGTCGAAGATGAACTTCTGCCAGGAGTATCCGTACTCCACCTCGTACACACCTGGCCGAGCGATATGCCCCGAGATCGAGATCATCTGCGTCCCCGGACTCTTCGGCGTCCCGACCTTCTTGAACTCGGCGGCACCACGCGCGATGATGACGGGCACATTGGCCAGCGTCTCGACGTTGTTGACGACTGTCGGCCTCTGGTAGAGCCCTTTGACCGTCAGCCGCGGTGGTCGATTCCGCGGCCAGCCCTTTTTCCCTTCGAGCGATGCCAGCATCGCCGATGCCTCGCCGCAGACGTACGAGCCCGCGCCGCGATACAGCACGACGTCGCAGGAGTAGCCGGTGCCGAGGATGTTCTCGCCGAGCAGGCCCGCCTCGTACGCCTCCTCGATGGCGGCCGCCATTCTGGTGTGCGAGAGATCGAACTCGCCACGGATGTAGATGAACGCGTGCCGGCCCATCAGCGCATACGACCCGATGATGAGGCCCTCGAGACAGAGGTGCGGCACGTGCTCCATCAGCCAGCGATCCTTGAACGTGCCAGGCTCGCCCTCATCGGCATTCATGCAGACGTAGTGCGGCTCGCCGTCCGTGAGCTTCACGACACCCCACTTCCGACCCGCCGGAAACGCCGCGCCGCCGTGACCAAGCAGCCCTGATGCCGCGACCTCCTTCGTCACCTCGGCCGGCTGCATGGCGCGCACCGCCTTCTCCAGCGCCTGATACCCGCCCCGTGCCCGGTAGTCGGCCAGCAGATGCGAGGTGGAGGTGACCGGGAAGTTCATGAAGAATTTCGTGCCGGAGAGCGGCGCGGCAGCGGTACCGGTATCGCTCATCGCGCCAACTCATCGAGCAAGGTGTCCACTGACGCGGGGGTGAGATTCTCATGATAGGCATCACCCACCATCATCATCGGCGCGGTGCCGCAGGACGCAAGGCACTCCACAGTGGTCAACGTGAAGCGACCGTCGTGTGTCGTCTCACCCGGCCCGATGCCCAGCCGCAGGCGAAGGTGTGCCACCAACCCCTCCGCGCCACGAAGGGAACACGACACATTGTGGCACACCTGGATGTGGTGCTTCCCGAGTGGCTCGCGCGTGAACTGGGTGTAGAACGCAATCGCCTCGTCCACCTGGATGCGCGAGATGCCGAGGTACTCGACGAGCTCGGAGATGTCACTGTCGGCGATGTAACCACGGTCTTCCTGAATGCGCCGCAGGCACGGGATCGTCAGCGAACCCTCAAAACCGGCTGGATATCGCTTCTTCCAGCGTTCGAACTCCGGAATCAGGTGTTTCATCGATCGCACTCGCCGCCGATCATGTTGATGGACCCGAACGTGGCAACGACATCAGCGAGCTGATACCCATCGAGCATCCGGTGAATGCCACCCATGTGGACGAAGCTTGGCGAGCGCACGTGCACCTTGTGCGGCACGCCGCCGCCCGTGCTCACCACGTAGAAGCCGAGCTCCCCGTTCGGTGCCTCGTGCGCCACGTAGATATCTCCAGCCGGCACGGAGGGACCTTCCATGACGAGCTTGAAATGGTTGATCAGCGACTCGATCTCGGTATAGACGAGTGACTTCTCGGGGAAAACGCAACGCCGGTCATCAACGTTGATCGGCCCCGACGGCATCATGGTCATCAGCTGCCGCATCATGTGGACCGATTCGTCCATCTCGCGCATGCGCACGTAATACCGATCGTAATTGTCGCCAATGATGCCCACCGGGACCTCGAAGTCGAGTTCCGCGTAGGCGAGATAGGGCGTGTCCTTCCGCAGGTCGCGGGGAACGCCGGTCGAACGCAGGATCGGGCCCGTAAAGCCCCAGTGCAGCGCGTCGGCTGTGGAAATCGTACCCACGTTCCGGAGGCGATCGATGAAGATGCGGTTGCGGTCGACCAGGCCGTGCACGCGTTCCACGTACGTCTCGTACTCCGTGAGGATCTCGTCCAGTCGCGTGAACCACCCCTCCGGCACGTCCTCCGCGAGTCCGCCGATCCGACCATACGAATACGTCACCCGGGCGCCGGTCAGCGCGGCCAGATGTTCGTACATGAAGTCGCGGATCGTGACCAGGTACAGAAACGCGGTCATCGCACCGAGCTCCATCAGGCTGGCGGCGACACACGTGAGGTGATCCGTTACACGCGAGTACTCCGAGAGCAATGTGCGCAGGTACTTCGTCCGCGGCGTGATCTCGATGCCCATCAGCTGCTCGACAGCATCGCAGTACGCGAAGTCGTTGATGAGCGCCGAGCAGTAGTTGAGGCGATCAACGTACGGAATCAGGTTGTGCCAGGTGTGGTCCTCGCACTCCTTCTCGAAGCCGCGATGCAGATAGCCGCAGTGCACGTCGGTCCGAAGCACCCGCTCGCCATCCAGCTCGGCGATGATCTGCACGGTGCCGTGCGTCGCCGGATGCGACGGGCCGATGTTCACGATCACCGTGTCATCGCGCTCGTGCGTGGTGAACGCCGCGCGAACCGGATTCGGGATGCTAGCGGACAAGTTCTTTCTGCGGTGGCAGGTACGGAACCAGTGGCTGTTCCTGCCGCTTCGGATAGTCCTTGCGTAGCGGATGCCCGACGAACCCTTCGTAGAGCAGGATCGGACGGAGGTCAGCGTTCCCCCGGAACCTGATCCCGTACATGTCGTGGCATTCCCGCTCCATGATCGCCGCTGAGCCGTATTGGGCAATCAGGGAATCCACCGTCGGGTCAGACTCGCTGACACGTTGTTTCAGCCGGACCCTGACGCGATTGAGCGTGGAATAGAAGTGGTGCACCACTTCGAATCGCAGCGGCGCGTCCGGCCAGTCCACTGCGGTCACATCGAGGAAGACGTCGAACCCGAATTCGGTGCGCAGGCGGGTCACCAGCGGGAGCAGCACCGCGGGATCCAATTCGAGAACCAGCGCGCTGTGCACGATGCCGCGTGAACGGAGCAGCGCGTCGCTGGACGGCCCGGAGAGTGGCTCCGATGGTGTGTTCGCGGCCGGGACCAAGGCGTGCGCGAGTGACTCGAGAAACGCTGCTGGCACGATCAGAACGACTCGTTCACGATGTTGTGCTTCCCTCGCGCGATCGATTCCTGCAGACGCAGGATACCGTCAATCACCATTTCCGGACGCGGCGGGCAGCCGGGGACGTAGACGTCCACCGGAATGATCCGATCGATACCAGGCAACGATGCGTAATTCTGGTAGAAGCCGCCGGTACTGGCACAGACGCCGAACGCCATCACCCACTTGGGTTCACACATCTGCTCGTACACTTTCAGCAGCACCGGTGCCTGTTTCTGCGTGACAGTCCCCACCACCATCAGCAGGTCAGCCTGCCTGGGCGAGAAACGCGGCAAGGCAGCGCCAAACCTGTCCGTGTCATACTTGGGTCCGGCGACCGCCATGAACTCCATCGCGCAGCACGCGGTGACGAACGGGTACGGAAAGAGCGAGAACTTCCGCGCCCAGCCCACGAGTTCGTCCTTCCGCGTCGTGAGGTATTCGAAGGAGGCGTGCTTCGTGTGCGCAGCAGCAGCGCCCTGTGGCACCGCACCGGAGACGTCGACGATCGGGAGCGCCTTGCTGTACCCCGTCACTCGGTCACCGCTTCGAGGATGCGAGCCTTGTACACATAGAGCAATGTGATCACGAGCAGGAAGACGAAGAGGAACAGCGTGAAGATGCCGAAACCCGTCAGTGGCCTCGATCCCAGCGTCCAGATGAAGAGAAACATGGTTTCAAGATCGAACAGGATGAAGATGATCGCGACCGCGTAATACTTGACCGGCACCGCCTTCACATTCAGCACGTCCACGGCGCTCGCGCCACACTCGAAGGGTTCCTGCTTGATCGCCGAGAGCGCGGGCTTTGGCCCGAGGAGCGCGTTGAGCGAGAGTACCAGGGCGAGGAAGCCGACGATCGCCACCAGGTACAACAGGAATGTGACGTAAGGGCTCATTGCCAACGCATCGGGGTGGAGTGCCGTCGGGAACGACCCGGCCATCCTGCGGCCGGTACTCTGGCGATCCAAGCGGCGGACGAGTCCGTTCCGCAGGTCCCGCGTGACAAGAAGCTAGCGGACTGCAACACCGCGTAGGTGAGTCCCTGTAGCGAGTTACGGACCGGGGACGTCGTGTCAGGCAAGATCCGACGGCGACGGAATCGCGGGCACTGATGAGCCTGCTGTATCGGACCACGGCCGGTTTCCTCACGGGTGGAGAACCTCGCCGCGACGGCACCGTGCTCCGGCTCAGTGCTCCGGCTCAGTGCTCCGGCACGGTCACCCACGGCTGCCGCACGATGTCCATCGGCAGCCCCTTCTTTGCGTCACGCACGATGCGCTCCACGTCACGCATCACGTTGGCGTTCTCGATCACGATGCCATCCTTGATCGTGTGGACGATGCCGCGCGTGCGGCGCACCGTGCCATCGCTGTTTCTGACCAGATCCCCGAACGCATACAGCAGCTTCAGGTTCGCGGCTGGATTGCCATCCACGATCAGCAGATCCGCCAGGTACCCGGGCCGGACCAGACCGAGTTTCGGCAGGCCAAGCGTGGCGGCACTCGTGGATGTCGCGGCCTTCAGCACTTCGAGGCTGTGCAGTCCGGCCTCGCGCATCAGTGGCGCCTCGCGCACGGTCGAGAAACCGGGTGTCGCCCAGATGTACGAATCGTCGGTGCCGAACGCAATCCGACCGCCGCGCTTGTTGAACGCGAAGATCAGGTCACCCCAGAATCGATACGCCTGCGTCCAGGTGTACTCGTCCTCCGATGTCCAGTCGGCGTGGAAGGCGCCGTGGTTGGCCGGATTCGGCAGGTTCCAGTTCCAGAGCGCGGGATGCGTGTACTTCTCGTGCCATGGCAAGCTCATCGCGCGCACGGCGTCACGATTCGCCTCGTACACGACGCGTGTGGGGAGCATCGTGGCACCGCACTTCACCAGCGAATCGGCCACCGCACCAAGCAACCGCTCGCGGTCCGCCTCGAGCCAAACCTTTCCGGCATAGCGGAACCGCTGGTTCTCGTTGCCAAAGCCGTACTCGGGCCCGAAGTCCTGCACCGTGCGGTTCAGCGCGGACTCCGCGTATCCATAGTGGTGTTCGATCATCGTCACGCCGGAGCACGCGGCCTGGACGGCATTCACGACCGCGGTGGTCGACGGCGGGATATGGAAGCTGGTGATCTGGCCGTTGGGCTTCGCCGCCGCCGCGATGGCACGCACCAGGTCTGCACTCCAGCCGAATGCATCCATCGAGATGACGCGAATGCCTCGCGCAGCCATGGCCCGTGCGATCTCGGGTGCCCGTGCCGGATCATCGATCTCCGCTGTGGTGAACTTCGTGCCGTCGCCCCAGCGGACCAACGGATGCAGCCGCGGAGCCAGCACGCGGTTCAGGCGGGACGCCTCGGCCTGCGTCAATGCGCTGTCCACGCCACGATCGCTCGCGGGCACCATCGTCGTCACACCCATTGCGAGCTTCAGGTAATACACGTATGACAGCGGCATCGGCTGCGTACGGATGTGTGTGTGCAGATCGAGCATGCCCGGCATGACGTACATTCCGGTCGCATCGATCACCCGGTCGCCGGTGGCACGCTCCGTCGATCCTCGGCGCTCCGCAGCTACCGGATCGAACGCCGTCATCTGCGTGATCATGTTCCCTTCGATCACGATGTCGTACGGCCCCGCCGGCGGGCCGCCGTGCCCGGGAATGACCATCGCGCCGCGAATCACGAGACGCTTGTACGGCCCGGTGGCGAGATCTCCGAATGCGACGGGCGACGAGACGCCAGTTGCCGCGACCTGCGCTGCGGCAGTCTGCCCGAACGTGAGAGACACGGTCGCGAGCAGCGCAGCGACGCGAGGCCAGATGCGGTGGAGTGCAACGCGCGGCGAAGCGGCAGGTCTGGACATGTGGCCTTGTGATTGACGGACGTATCGTGGGCGGTCTGTGGGTCAACGGGCGTCTGGCCATAAGCGTTGCCGCGGACGTGTTGACAGGCAAGGCCGGACGGCGCACCCGGTACTGGCTGCGGCCACGCACATGCGGTATCTCACCCGCATGCGGACATTTCGAATTCTGGCTGGCCTCGGCCTGCTGTGCGCCGCGGGCGCCGGCGCACAGCGCCCCATCGTCGGCCCGGCGGATCTGGTGATCCGACACGCCCGCATCTGGACCGTCGATCCCGCACGACCGCGTGCTGAGGCCGTTGCCGCGCGCGGTGACACGATCATCGCGGTCGGGAGCGAAAGCGAGATACGCCGATTCATCGGTCCGCGGACGCGGGTGATCGATGCTCGCGGCCGCACCCTGGTCCCGGGCTTCACCGACACGCACGTGCATTTCCTGATGGGATCCCTCGCACTGTCGCGCGTGCAGCTCGGCGATGCGAAGGACATGGCCGGCCTGCGCGCCCGGCTCCGCGCATGGCAGGCGGCGAACCCCGACACGACATGGGTGCTCGGCCGCGGCTGGACATACAACATGAT
>JANMNM010000091.1:0-3029 GCA_031373905.1 Gemmatimonadaceae bacterium
GTGGGGCCGCTCGTGGGGGGCGCTTCGAACTCACGCGATAGTCGGCGCAGGGCGTGGCTTGGGTAAGGGGCCGTTGATCCTGAGATCACCGGCCCCTTCTGCACGTTCGCCCTGAGGAAACGCGCGATCAGACCTTCGTGACGGCGTCCGCCTGCGGACCCTTCTGTCCCTGGACGATCTCGAACTCAACCTTGTCGCCCTCGGCGAGAGACTTGAAGCCCTGCGACTGAATGGCGCTGAAATGCACAAAGACATCGGGACCGCCCTCGTGAGCGATGAATCCGAAACCCTTTGCATCATTGAACCACTTAACCGTTCCCTGAATCCGTGCCATGATGTGGCTCCTCGCATCCCGCCGGTCTTGCTTGAAGCGCGAGCGACGAACCGTCCCTCGTGCAGCGCAGTGACACACCAGCGGTGAGGCGTCACGGCGCGGTACTGCGGTACTGCGAAGATCTTGCGTGCAGGAAATGGACCGCGGCGCCCAAGACTGATGTCCCGGACGCCGCGGCGGTCACAACTCGTGCAGTTGTCAGTTCGCCTTGTGTCGCTTCGGCGTCAGGCGGCACCTGCGATATACCGCGCGACCCGTCCGCATGTTTCACAGCGCAACGTGACGTGGCTGCGCGGGGGCGGTGGCATTAAGGCAGGCTCACGCTCGAATTGCGCAGAAGCGCAGGACGGGCAGACCAGGGGAATTCCTGTACGATCGCTGGCAATCAGGTTCAGCGCCTGTGCAGGGTTGTACGACGCGGGCCGAGGCTTACGCATGTACCCTCCGAAATGTGGTCCCTTTGGCAGATCGGGCGTCCGTGCCGCCGGGCTATGACAGAAGCGTAACCACCTAAGGAAGGCCTCACAAACGGGGTAGTCGAACGATTTGTTCCCTGTAGCCGACCAGAATCGCAATGGCGCACGGGACATAGCGCTATTGGACTGGAGTCACGTACACGAGGTGTGCAAGGTCATGTGTAGGGATGGTGATTTGTTACCGACTTTATGATGTTCGACAAGGGTGCGCCTCAGCGAAGCATGGAATCCGAAAGCTGCCGCTCGGCGACCGTATCGTGCAGCATTGTGTAGAAATCGGTATCCAGCAAATGCAATCCGCGCGAAATCCGGAATGTGACAAAATGGGCGGATTCCATCTGTAATGCCCCCATGCCATTCTGGCCGGTCGCTATCCGGGGCTCAGCCCTCGGTCGACTCGTCCCAGCGGAACGGCCGACGCCAGATCCGGCGATCCAATTGCCATGATTTGCGTGCGGACACTTCCTCGCCGCCGGTGAACAGCTCCGCGTCACCGAGCGCTTCCGCGAAGGAGTCGGCCTTGGCACTCGTCTCATCGGCCCAATGGAGCAATTCAGCTTCAATTGTCATTGGTTGCACCGGACTGCCGAATTCGAGTGAGCCATGATGGGAGAGGATCATGTGCTGCAGTTCCGTCACCTGTGCGTCGGTGAGTGTGCACGCGCCGGCCGCGCGCGCTGCAATGACGCGTTCCGTGAACATCAGGCAGCCCAGGACGACATGACCGAGCAGGTGATTGCGGGGGTCATAGCCAAGCCCCTTGGCATCGACAGTGTACGCCTCGACCTTGCCAACGTCGTGCAGGAGCGCGCCGGCCACCACGAGATCGACGTTGGCTTTCCGCATCGTTTTCGCCATTTGCTGTCCGATCGACGCGACTTCGCACACATGCAGCAGGAGTCCGCCGAGCTTCGCGTGATGCCCGCGCACAGCACCGGGCGTCCGCTCGAACCGCACGCGAAACGCCTCATCAGCAAAGAACAGATTCACCGCTTCTGCGAGTCGTGGCGTCGTGATGCCGCTGCGGAGCTTGTCGAGCTTGTCCCAGAGGCGCTCCGGGGCGAACTCGACGCGTGGCAGGAATTCATCGATGCGCTCAGAGCCAACGGGAAGCAGCCTGACCGGGCCGGTGAGCTTGAGCTGTCTGGCGCCCGTCTTTGCGTACACGTCGACCTGTCCGATGACCTGAACGACGCGGCCTTTCTCGACGCCATCGATCCAGTGCGCACTGTCCTTCCAGACGGGTGCCGACTGCAGCGAGCCTGACGCATTTCCCATGGTGAGGACCCAGAACGGGTCGCCGCTTCCGGTACTGCGTTCCACGCGCTCGATCACCAGCAATTCAGCCGATACTGCGGCGCCGGCGGGGAGCGAGGGAAGGTGCAGAGGTGGCATGTGGTGCTCGTCGTGGCGTAGGAGAACTCCGGCCACACAAGATGGTGGCGCGGTCCATGGGCTGTCGAGCCGGAGGAAACCGCGTATCATCGTCGTGATGCCGCAGTCGCGCGGCGGTTCCCGCCCCTGCCCCTCCGAGCCATGCAGCGCTTTCGAACACCGATCCTGACGATCCTGCTCATCGCCGCCGCAGGCTATTTCTTCTGGCAGAAGACGATGGCTGCGCAGCTCGCCACGTGCGAGGTGTGTGTCGTGTTCAACGGGCTGCGCCAGTGTTCGAGAGCGAGTGGCGCGACGCCGAAGGAGGCTGCGCAGACGGCGCACGCGACAGCCTGCGGTCCGGTTGCGAACGGGATGAACGAGAAGATCGCCTGCGACAGGCGGCCAGCGGCGCTGCAGCGTTGCGATCCACCGCTGCCGTGATCAGTTGAAGAAGATCACGTCTCCGTCCAGCTCCAGAGCCAACTGGAGATGCGCGCCGCACACACCGCATATGAGCTCGGCCAACCAGGCGGCACCGGCGATCTGATCGCCAGTGGTCGCAGCCCGGAGCTTGAACCGCTTGTAGCTGTATTCACCGCATCGTGGACACGCCTGCGCTCGGGCAATTCGCTCGGCGCGCTCTCGCGAGACGGCCGTCATCTCAGCTACCGAACCCCGGCGGCACGTCACCCGGCAGTCTTGGGATCGCGGGAGTGGACGCGCGCACCGGATTGACATTCGTGCCGCCACTCGTACGCGCGAGCAGTTCCTTGATTCCGCCCAGGGCTCCCATCATGCCGGCCGCTTCCGCCGGAAGGAAGACGGTGCTGCCCTTGCTGGCG
>JANMNM010000313.1:0-33393 GCA_031373905.1 Gemmatimonadaceae bacterium
GCATGATCAAGCGATGCGTGGTGGCTCTCGCCGCCGCATCACTCGGCGCCTGCAATCTCGACCTGCAGAGCCCGAACAGCCCGACAGAAGTGCAGGTCACCTCGTCGCCCGACGGTGTGATCGCACTGGCGACCGGCCTGCAGGGCCGCTTCGCCGCCTCGTACTTCAACTACGCCTACATGGCGGGCGTCGTCACCGACGAATTCGCGAGCACCAGTGCCGCGCTGATCTCGATCTCCGATGCGGAGCAGGGCAGTGTTGCGCCCGGCACCGGCATCGCCGACAACGTCTTCAATTCGATCTATCGAACGATTCGGACGGCCGACGAACTTCTCTCGGGCGCGGATCGCCTCGCGGGATCCTTCGACGCGGGTACCCGCAGTGGACTCAAGGCACTGGCCTTCGCACTCAAAGCGGAGTCGCTGGGTGAGGCGATCCAGTCGTACCAGCGCGCGCCGATCGCCACGTTCAACATCACCGCGCCGACCTACGCGTCGCGCGCGGAGGCGTTGACCGCGGTCCGGGCGTTGCTCGACTCCGCGTCGGCGCAGCTCACGGGCACGCCACCCAGCGCGTTCTTCACCAGCTCGATTCTGACGCCTGGCGTGAGCTTGCCGAACCTGATCCAGATCTTGCGTGCGCGATACGCACGCATGGCTGGCGATGATGTCACGGCAATCGCTGCGGCCAACCTCGTTGCGCGGAGCGGGTCTGCTGCGATTTCAGCGTTCACGTATCCGGCACCGGGTGTCAATCCGTACTCAGGCGTGACCGGTGGAACGAACGGCATCGCCGTGCGTCGCCAGTACCGCCTGTCGATGCTGCCTCAGGACCAGCGCTTCAACTACTTCACGATTCCGTCATCCACGCTCACGGGGCGGATTGGTGCGCTGCTGGATCCATTCAGCAATCGCTACGCCGTCCAGAGCGCCACGCAGCCAGTCTACTTCCCCGACGAGGCGCTGCTCATCAAGGCGGAGGCGCTCACCAACCAGGGCGACCTCGCCGGTGCGCAGGCCGTGCTTGATTCCGTACGGACGGATTGCACCGGCGGACGCGGCATCGATGACCCGAAGGCGTGCCTGCCGGCGCTGACCGGTTCACTGACCGGCGCGCAGTTGCTGGCCGAGATCTATGTGCAGCGCCGGTACGAGTTGCTCGGCACCGGCTTGCGCTGGGAGGATGTTCGCCGGCGCAACGCCATTCGCGGTCCGGTTGCTGCGCCATTGGTTCCGGTGGACGGCCAGCGCTGCTGGTTGCCGTATGCGCTCGGTGATCGAAATGCCAATCCGAATGTGCCCGCGGATCCCACCGAGCCGGCGGCGTTCCCGTCCGGTTGTGCACCGTGAGGCGGATCGATATGTCTCTCAATCCAGCAGGAGTGATACGCGTGGGGCATCGTCGTGCGAACCTCGCCATCCTTGCCACGGCTGCGTTGCTGGTCGGCTGCGGCACCAAGGATGCGGCTGATCCACTCATCCCCGGTCCGCAGGGCCGGGTGCGATTCGTCACACTCATCACGGACACCACGCGAGGTCGCGTCGATGCCGTGCTCGAGTCGGTGCCGTTCGGCGTGAATCTCGTCTACGGCGGCACGACGCCGTCCTCACTGCCGGCGCCGGCAACTGCGATCTACTCCCCGATTGCCACGGGCGCGCGGTCGTTGGTGCTCAAGCGCACCATCGACCCGAACACGGTGGTCGCCACGTTCCCGTTCACGGTGGCGAATGCGGCTGACTACACCATCTATGCCACGGGTGGTGCGGCCGCATCTGCCATCGCGTCGTTCGTGACCACGGACACGAATACGGCCCCTGCGCTCGGTGCGGTGCGGGTTCGTGTGGTACATCTGGCACCGACGGCCGGCAACGTGGACGTCTTCGTGACGGCTGTCGGGGCCGACCTGGCCCTGGCGACTCCGACGCTGGCGAACGTGCCGCTCCGCGGATCCGCATATCTGTCCGTGGCGGCCGGGACGTACCAGGTTCGCGTGGTGCCGGCGGGAACGGCGCCCGCGTCGCGTGCGGGAAACGTTGCGATCAACCTTGCGTCGGTGGCACTGCCGGCCAATGGTGCGCGCACCATCATCGCGGCCGACAACAACGTCGGTGGGGCGCCATTCCGTTTCATCACGCTCATCGATCGGTGATTCGATTGTGGGGTACGACGGGCTGCCGGCAGTTGCTGGCGGCCCGTCGTCCGTTCAACGATACATTTGACGCATGTCACCGCCTCCCGTCGGACCGAGCCTGCGCGTCCTGATTGCCCTCTGCGCCGTGGCAGCGACAGCGATTGCACCGGTCCGCGCGCAAACCCCGGCGGTGGCGCGCGATTCGACGGTCGTCAGCGGAACGCTGGTTGGTGTGGATGGCCGGATACCCGTCCGAGCTGATGTTGAACTCATTCCGGTCCGGGCAACCGGTCGCGGCGTCCGCGCACGTGTCGGCGCGAACGGCGCGTTCCGGGTTGCATCTGTGGACCCAGGGCCGTACAGGCTTCGTGCCGCCGGTGTCGGATACGTCGGCTTCGAGCGCGCAATCCCGGTGCAGGGGCGTACGCAGATCGCGGTGGCCGTGACGCTCGCCGGCTTCCCGACGGGGCTCGCGAAGGGGCCGATCGTGGGTGTGTCGAGCGAGGATGACGCGGAGAAACCGCGACCCGACATGCCTCCCGCTGTGCTGCTGGCCGCCGGCGAAGGTGGGCGTCGCACAGGCGTGTTGCGCGCACGGCGTGACACGCTCGCGTACCGCGTGGTGGACATCACCGCGCGCATCTTTCTCTCGCCCGCCGGCGCCATGGCATATCGATGGGCCGCGGACGGCGAATACGAGGGCCTGATCGCTGCGCGTGCCGGCGACGATGTGAAACTCACGTACGACCCGTCCCTCGTGGCGATCGGCGGCGCATCGGCATTCGAGGTCACCGATGGACATCCGCTGGCCGCGTCGGTCGCGCAACTCGATTCCATCGTCGGCTTCGCGCCTGGGCGCGCTTGTCTCCTGTCGGCACAGGCGCCGCCGGTCGACCCGGCCGATGCGCACATCAATGACTCCGCACTCACCTCGCAGTTGCGGCTCGTGCGCCGACTGCTTCGCGCCGAGTCACGCTGTCGGGTGCAGCCGGCACTTGGCAGCGCGGTGCTCGCGCAATTCACACCCGCCTCGCCTCTCTGGCAGCTCGACGACATCATGCAGCGTCGCGTGATTCTGCTCGCAGCGCGGCACGCGGCCGGCGAGTCACGCTTCAACACGCCCGCGGCAGTGGCAGCAGTTCGTGAAAGATTCGACGCTGGAATTGCCGCGGCGCGCGACAGTGTCGCCCGCTTCGATCTGTACGAGGCTGCGGCGCGGACGTTCATGCCGGCCGACACCGTCAGCGCACAGATCTATG
Organism: Gemmatimonadaceae bacterium; assembly: GCA_031373905.1. Classification (GTDB taxonomy): domain Bacteria; phylum Gemmatimonadota; class Gemmatimonadetes; order Gemmatimonadales; family Gemmatimonadaceae; genus JACMLX01. The sequence continues at coordinate 3,391 of JANMNM010000313.1, forward strand.
CCGCGCGATTCGTGCGCGAGTCGTACGACAACCCGCGCCTCCCTGCGCTCCTCAAGCTGACGGGATACAATCGCGTGCTCCAGCCGGGGCGCATGGTGCCTGCGTTTCGTCTCGCCTCGCTGGACAGCGTCGGTCGTACCGTCACGGACGAGGCGCTGCGTGGCAAGGTGTATCTGCTTGACGTGTGGGCCACGTGGTGCCCTGACTGCATCGTGGAGTTCCCCGCCATGCGCTCGCTCCACACGAGATTCGGGCCACGCGGCCTGACCATTCTCTCCGTCTCGGTGGATGAAGAGCAGGAAACGGCGCAGCGCTTTCGTCGGTCACGCGAGCAGATGCCCTGGATGCACGCCTGGGCCGGAATGGCGCCGGAGGGCGAGGGACCGCTGGCAAAGTTCGAGGTGGCCTGGCTGCCGACGACGATTCTTGTCGGCAAGGATGGTCGGATCCTGGCGATCGCGCCCAAGCTCCAGTCGCCGGAGTTTGGCGCTCTGATCGAGAGCGCGTTGCGATGAGGCGCGCAGCAATCGCCGTCATGAGCATTCTCGCGGGCGTTGCGCTCCCGGCGCAGCAGCGGAGCGTGCCGCCCAGACAGGCACACGCACGAGCCTCCATCACCCCGATCGCGGTGTCGGTCAATCGCACGACGGTGCTGGTCACGTTGGCGATCGACCCCGGCTGGCATGTCTCCTGGCGGAACCCGGGCGAGACTGGACTGCCGACACGGCTCACGTGGAGTCTCCCCGCTGGCGTGCGGGCCCGCACGGAAACCTGGCCCGTTCCGGTCATCGCGCACACCGCCGTTGGCGCGACCCATACGCTCGAGGGTGAGGTGCCGTGGCTGGTGGAGTTCGAGACCGGCCGCGGGCCTGCTCCGAGTGATCGGCTCATCGCGCTCACGATGAAGTACGGGATCTGCCGCGACGTCTGCATCCCGGAGCAGATCACGGTGCAAGGGGTGCTGCCCGCACGCCTCGAGGGGCGCATCAGCGTTCCTGCCGCCCTGCAGCGTCGGCTCACGACCGAGGCGGGCGTCATCGCGGCGCGGCGCCTCGCGCCAGGCTCCCTCTGTCTCGATCGCGCGCCACTCGCCGCAGGATCCGCCCTTCCCGAGATCATTGCAGACTCCGGACTGGGGATGGATGCGGCGCTGCCGCTGACCCCCCGGAGAGCCGCCGGGCCCGGGGCACCCGGGTTGCTCGCCGCCGTGCCGGCTGACGCCATGATTCGTGACGGATCCGCCGTTCTCTTCGTGCGTGGCGACGCCGGCGTCACCGCGCGGCTGGACTTCGGGCGTCCGACGTCGCGATGCAGCACTCGGTAGAGGGGGCGGTCCCAACCCTAGCAAGGTCGTGGGCGTATTCTTGTTCTGCGCCGCCCCGAGGTCATGGGGCCCTGCGCCGGCTCTCACCCAACCCGGGACCTGTCATCATGCGATCTGTTGTCCGTCTGTCCTTGCTGCTTGGCGCCGTCGGGACGGCGCTGGGGGCACAAGCGCCCGCTATGGCATCGGGCGCGCTCGATTCCGTCTCACTGTCCGCGATGCGATGGCGCGCCGTGGGTCCGGCCAACATGGGCGGCCGAATCACCGATGTCGAAGGCATCCCGTCACCGTCGAAGACGTATTACGTCGCCACGGCGGGCGGTGGCATCTGGAAGACCATGAACGCCGGGACGACATTCCGTCCGATCTTCGAGAATCAGCGCTGCGTGGCGATGGGCGACCTGGCCATTGCGCCATCTGATACCAATACGATCTACGCCGGTACTGGCGAACAGAATTCGCGGAACTCGATCTCACCGGGGTGCGGCGTATTCAAGAGCACCGATGGTGGCCGCACCTGGGCATCGCTTGGGCTGCCGGAGACCGAGCACATCGGGCGCATTCAGGTGCACCCACGCGACCCGAACACGGTCTACATGGCCGTCATCGGTTCCGCATGGCGCCCCAGTCGTGCACGCGGTGTGTACAAGACCACCGACGGAGGCAAGACCTGGACGGTCGTGAAGTTCGTGAGCGATCGCGCCGGTTTCATCGATCTCCAGCTCGACCCGACGAATCCGGACATCATCTGGGCCTCGAGCTACGAGCGGCAGCGCGGTCCGTACTTCCTGCAGAGCGGTGGTCCGGGCAGTGCGCTCTGGAAGTCCACGGACGCGGGCGCGACGTGGACGAAGGTCACGGGCGGCGGCTTCCCCGCATCGAATCTCGGTCGCATCGAGATCGCGATCGCACGGAGCAATCCGCGCATCATGTACACGATGGTCGAGGCAGACACGCTGCCGAATGCCGTGAAGGACGCCACGAAGAAGCCGCAGACGAAGTTGAGCGGCCTGTATCGCAGCGAGGATGGCGGTGCAACGTGGGCGCGAACCAACAACGAGAACGTCCGTCCGTTCTACTACTCACAGGTGCGCGTCGATCCGAGGAACGCCGACCGCGTCTACTGGTCATTGACGCCGGTGAAGGTCTCGGATGACGGCGGCAAGACCGCGCGTGACGCCACGGTTGGCATTCACGTCGACCATCACGCGATGTGGATCGATCCGAACGATCCCGAGCGCATCGTCGTCGGCAACGACGGTGGTGTGGCGCAGACGTGGGATCGCGGCGGCAGCTGGGACATCCTCAACACGATCAACATCGGCCAGTTCTACGCCGTCAGCTACGACATGCAGATCCCCTACCAGATCTGCGGCGGGCTGCAGGACAACGGCTCATGGTGCGGTCCGAGTCGGCGCGTGCGCGGGCAGATCACGAACGAGAGCTGGGTGTACGTCAGTGGTGGTGACGGTTTTGTCACCGCCAACGATCCAACTGACCCGGAGACCGTTTACAGCGAAAGCCAGGGTGGCAACATCGGCCGCATCAACATGCGGACCGGCGAGCGCACCAACCTCGTGAAGCCGTCGTGGCGTCCGAAGTACATGCAGTACGAGGACTCGATTCTCATCGAGCGCGGTGACAGCACGAAGCCGGAGACCCCGGCGCAGAAGCGGCGCATTGCGGCGTTGCGCGCCATGCAGCTGAAGGACTCCGTTGACTTCGACATGCGGTGGAACTGGAATACGCCGTTCTTCCTCTCGCCGCACAACCCGTCGGTCTTCTACGCCGGCGCAAACCGTGTCGTGAAGTCGACGAGCCGCGGTGACAACCTGATGGTCATTTCGCCTGACCTCACGTTGCGCGACACGATGAAGATCCGGGTCAGCACGCGGACGACGGGTGGTATCACCACGGACGCCACCGGTGCCGAGACGTTCGGCACGATCACATCCTTGATCGAGTCGCCGATCAAGCCGGGATTGCTTTACGCCGGGACCGACGATGGCAACGTCTGGATGTCGGCGAACGACGGCGCAACGTGGGAGAAGTTCTCTGCATCGAAGTTCGCTGGCTTGCCGGCTGAGACGTATGTGAGCCGGATCGAAGCGTCACACCATGACGCCTCGACGTTCTTCATCAGCTTTGACAATCATCGTCGCGGCGATTTCACGCCGTACGTGTACGCCACGCGCGACAACGGCGCGACGTTTGCCAGCATCGCGAGCAACCTGCCGACCGGCGCTCCTGATTTCGTGCACGTCGTGCGCGAAGACCTCGTGAACCCGGACCTGCTGTTCGTCGGCACCGACGTCGGCGCGTACATGTCGATGAATCGCGGCCAGAGCTGGCAGAAGTTCATGACCGGCCTGCCGACCGTCCCGGTGCATGATTTGCAGATCCATCCCCGGGATCACGAGCTGATCGCGGGAACCCACGGTCGTGCGATCTATGTGGTCGACATCGCGCCGCTCCAGCAGATGAACGCGACAGTGCTGGCAAAGAAGGTGCATCTCTTCGCGCCGCGCACGTCGTATGCAGTAGGACAGGCCCCGGATGCTGCGGGGACGGCTGGCGGCGGCAACGGGCACAAGCGATTCGTTGCGAATTCGCCGGCGTATGGCGCTGAGTTGTCCTACCGCATTGCGGAGGCGCAGCCGGGCAAGCGCGTGCAGATCGTGATCACGGACGCGGCCGGCGACACCATGCGCACGCTGAATGGCCCGGGCACCGTTGGCGTGCACCGTGTGATGTGGGATATGCGAGGGAAGGCACCCGCTGCCAAGCCGCTGTCACCGGCGGAGCGCCGTGACAGCGTCAAGTCCATGGTCCGCATGGCGCAGGTGTTCGACTCGCTGCAGGCGTCGGGGATGGACAGCAACATGGTCCGCTTTGCACGGAACGCGATGATGAGCGGCCGGACGGCCGAGTTGCTCCAGCAGTTCGGCGGCGGCGGCGGTGGCGGCGGCTTCGGCGGCGGTGGCGCACAGGCCGCCGGAATCCCGGCATTTGCTGAGCGCCCTGGCGAGAGCGTTGGCGGCGGTCGTGGCGGAGCCGGAGGGCGTGGCGGGGCAGGTGGTCCGCCTGGAGGTGCGCCGGGTGCTGGTGGTCCCCCGGGTGCTGGCGGAGCGCCGGGTGCTGGTGGTCCGCCAAATGCGGGGGCCATGCAGGCGATCTTCGGCGCGTTCCGCGGCATGCAGGACGGGCCGCTCGGTCGCGCGCTGCGTGGCGGCGGCGGCGGGGGTCCACTGGTCGGGACGGGTGATTATCTCGTCACGTTCATCTATGGCGACGAGCGTCAGAAGCAGGTGCTTCGCGTTGAGCGCGCCGGCGGCGTCACCGGCGTCATTAGCTTCGGTGGCGAGGACGATCACGATGGCGATCGTCGTCACTGATCGCCCTTTCCAGTCTCCTCGTTGCCCTGGGCTCTGAATGCATACTCCACTGGTCAGCGCGCCGTCGCAATCGGACCCGGGCCTGCGCAACGGCGCGCCGCCAGAAGAGGTTGACGTCAGGACGATCCGGCAGGTCGTGATGGCCTCGTCCGCCGGGACAGTGATCGAGTGGTACGATTTCTATGTGTTCGGGACACTGGCGCCGATTCTGGCGCCTTTGTTCTTCCCGTCATCGAGTGAGACGGCAGCGTTCCTCAATACGCTCGCCACATTCGGTGCGGGCTTCGCCGTGCGGCCGCTCGGGGCGCTGGTCTTCGGCCGGATCGGTGACATGGTCGGCCGGAAGTACGCGTTCATGATCACGTTGTTGATCATGGGCATCGCGACGGCGGCCATCGGGCTGTTGCCGACGGTCGCGACCATCGGCATCGCGGCGCCCATCCTGCTTGTCGTGCTGCGGTTGCTGCAGGGCCTTGCCCTCGGCGGCGAGTACGGCGGCGCCGCGATCTATGTTGCCGAACACGCTCCGGCGCACCGTCGCGGGTACTTCACGGCATTCATTCAAGCCACCGCGACGCTCGGACTGCTCGTGTCGCTCGTCGTGATTCTCGGCGTGCGCGGCGCCATCGGTGAGGAGGCGTTCAAGACGTGGGGGTGGCGCATTCCGTTCCTCCTCTCTGCGTTGCTGGTCGTCATGAGCTACTACATCCGACGTCGGATGCAGGAGTCGCCGGTGTTCCAGAAGATGAAGGATGAAGGCACCGTGAGTCGGATGCCGATCCGCGAGGCGTTCGGGACCGTCGAACGCTGGAAGATCTTTCTCTCGGTGCTGTTCGGCGTCGTGGCTGGACAGGCTGTCGTGTTCTACACCGGGCAGTTCTTCGCGCTGTTCTTCATCCAGAAGGTCCTCAAGCTGTCGCTCACCTCGTCCTACGTCACCGTCGCCATTGGCATCGTGCTCGGGACGCCGTTCTATCTCGTCAGTGGCGCACTGTCGGACCGCATCGGTCGCAAGCGGATGATCATCGGCGGGCTGTTTCTCTCCGCCGTGACGCTCTATCCGATCTACCTGGGAATGATGTGGGCGGGTGGTCCCGTCTCCGGTGTAGGTGCGGATGCCGTGGCGCTGACCCCGAACATCCCTGTGCTCGCGCTGCTGGTGGCGGCGCAGGTCGTGCTGGTCACGCTGGTGTATGGTCCGATGGCCGCGTTCCTCGTCGAAAGCTATCCGGCGCGCATTCGGTACACGTCGATGTCGCTGCCGTACCACCTCGGCAACGGGTGGTTCGGGGGCTTCACGCCCTACATCGCTGCATCGATGGTGGCGGCGTATTCGAGTCCATTCGCCGGGCTGGTGTACCCGATCACTGTGTGCGTGATCGGCGGCATCATCGGGATGCTGTTCGTGCGCGAGCCGGACGCGACGCGCGCGCACGAAACGTCCTAGGCGGCGTCGGTTCGAGTGGGGGTGCCGGGTGCCGCCGCGTGTCCGGAGAGTATGTGGGCGGGTCCGATCGCTGGGCCGCCGTGATTCATGCAATGCACGTGTCTGTATCGCCATGTTGCAGCGAGGTGAAGATGTGCCTCGCCGGAACACGGGCATTGAGCTGGTCCGCAGTTTGCATGCTTCGGTCCTGTCGACCGTCGTCTGTGATCGAACCTGCCATACGATCTGATCCCTCCCTCCGGGCGCCGTGCATGTTTGTCCCGCTTCTCTCGATCGCGCTCCTGGCGTGTCCTGATACCGCGCGATTCGCTCCGGGTACGTCCGATGTGTGGCCCGAGCCGCGCGACAGTGCCTCGCGAGCAGAAGTGATCGCGCTGCGGATGTCGGCAGCGGCCGTGAGCGGCGTCGATCCCGACACGTTGACCGCACCGCCGGTGAAAGCCGTCTCACCGCTGATGCTCGTTGCCGGTCCCACACAGTCCTGGCTCCTCGCCGATACGGTGAAGAAGAAGCCCGCGCTCGTGGCATACTCTGACTGGTATGGGCGCCGCCTGACCCTCCACAAGGCGCTGAGCTGGACGATGCTGCCGCTCTTCGCCGTTTCGTACTACACGGGTGATCGTCTCCTGCGGGATGGCCGACGCGATTCGCCGGAAATTGTCCGCCGGCTTCACCCGGTCGCGGCTGGCGGTGCAGCTGTGATCTTCGGCGTCAATACGATCACGGGGCTGTGGAACAACTGGGATTCGCGGAAGGATCCGGAGGGACGCACGCGTCGCATTATCCATTCGCTGCTGTTCCTCGCTGCGGACGCGGGGTTCGCCTATGCCGGTTCGCTCGGTGAAGAGGCTGGAGAGGAAGCGGAAACTCGCAACAGGCACCGTGCGGTCGCGATCTCCTCCATGGGCGTAAGCACGCTCGGCTGGGTCATCATGCTCGTGCGTCGATAGGCATGCTGATTCCGGAGTCGGTCGTCACATTCCTGGAGCCATGGAGTCGCCTGTACGGCAGTTCAACACCTCTCTCGGTCGCGATCACGTTCGCGCACCTGAGTGCGATGATGATCGGAGGGGGGCTCGCGCTGTCGGCGGATCGCGCGGTGCTGCGAACGGACCCGCACGCGAGTGCAGCCACGCGGAGCACGATGGCGCAGGTCGTGTCGGATGCGCATCGGCCGGTGCTGTTCGCGCTGGGCACTTCCGCGGTGAGTGGTGTGCTTCAGTTTGCGGCGGACGCGGAAACTCTGGCATCGAGCCGGGTATTCTGGGTGAAGGCAGGGCTGCTTGTTCTGCTGATTGTGAACGGTCTGGTCATGCGAATCGAGGAGCGTGCCGTCCTCCGTGACGCTGCCGACAGCAAATCATTTGGATCGTTGCGCGTCCGCGCGTTCACGAGTGTGGTGCTCTGGCTCGGGATCACGCTGGCTGGCGTCGGGCTCATGCAAGGTTAGAGGGGAGGCAACGTGCACGCTCGTGACACAGATGGCGGTGAGTCGGCATGCGGGCGCTGTGCGCTTGTCGGGCGTCGGTCTTTTCTGGCGAAGACGCTGGGTGCTGTCGCTGCGGCGGCAGCGCTCCTGCCGGGTGTCGTGCGGGCGGAGGAGATGGCCGGCTATTTGCTCGTCGCCGCGCCACCGCGGTCTGATGGCACGCTTCGATATCCCGTTCCTCCTGCGGACGGTGCGACCATTGATGTCGGCAATGAGGTCATTCTCGTTCGGACGGGCGGGCGATGCATGGCCTTCGCGCTGAGTTGCCCGCACCAGCGTGCAATGCTGCGCCTGACGGTTGGCGACACCGCGTTTCGATGCCCCAAGCACAAGTCGGAGTATCGGCTCGATGGAGCGTACATCCGCGGTCGTGCGACTCGAAGCATGGATCGCCTCGAGATTGCACGCGAAGGAGAGGAAATCGTCGTGTATCTCGGCGTCGTGATCAGGAGCGATACGGAGCCGGCGAAGTGGGCTGCCGCATCCGTGACGATCTGATGGGCAAGTGCGCCGCGGTGACCTCGCGGCATTCCTTTCAATGGGGCGTGTGATGTCAGCTGACGACTCGAAATGTGCAGGCTGTGAAGTCGGCGAGGCGGTAACGCGTCGCGCATTCCTTGCGATGGCGGCAACGTCTGCTGCCGCGTTGGCGCTGGCGGGATGCGGCGGCTCGGGCGAAGGCGGGACCGGGCCAGTTCCTCCCGGCGTCGGCGAAATCAACATCACACTCGGCGATTTTCCCGCGCTCGTGAACGTCGGTGCAACGGTCAAGGTTCGGAGTTCGCCTCCCGTCGCGATCTCGCGCATTGCGTCCGGGTCCGCGGGGTTGGTGGCGTTCTCGCTCTCGTGCACGCACCAGGGGACGACAACGAACATCAACGACAACTTCACGATCACCTGCCCGAATCACGGCGCGCGATTCAACGCTGCCGGGGTATGGACTGGCGGGCAGATCACCGGCAGTCTTGTGCGGCTTCCAGTGCGGGTCAACGATGCAAGTGGGGTCGCCACGGTGACGCTGGGCTGAGCGTGTGCGACCCGCCGTGAAGGGCGTGCGGCGGGCATGGGCACCGGAACACGCTCAGGCACGCACGCGCCATGCCGTCATCGCACGGCGGGCCAATCTGGATCGGAGCGCCTCGTGCGTGAACGGCGCGTCGCGAAGGGCAGAGACGTCCGCTCGTGACACGACGCGCCCTTCAAGAAGGTGGAACACCCGCGCCACGCTCCACTCCTCCTGCACTCGCGAGCAGAGCCGGACGGTGTCGCCCTCGCGCACCGCGCCCTCGCGCACAACCGCGTTGTACCATCCCGCGGCTGCCGTGGCCTTGACCTCATCGATGAGGGCCGGTCGCATCCAACGGCGCGCCAGCGTGGCGCATGGCCCCCGCGGCTCGGTGACGCGGAGCTCACAGTCTCCGCTCGCCCAGACGTCGCCCAGATAGACACTCGCTTCATCGAGCCCCTCGACCGTCAGGTTCTCGCCGAACGCCCCGAAGCCGAATCGACTTGCGTTGCACTCGGTGCTCATCGCGCGGAGTGCCGCGGCGTGGAGGGTCGCATGCGCACGAAGGTGCGTGCCCCAGATGTCGTAGTGTCCCGCGGCATAGAGAAGGACGGCCTTCTCCGGCCCTCCGTGGTGGCGCGTCTCCTTCTGCGCGTCACCGTCGAGGCCAAGCGTCCGGACGTGCACCGGCGCCGTGATCGCATCCTTGAGGATTGCCGACCGCCAGCGTGTCACCGCTCCACCAGGTTCGCGTGGGGAACGCAGCGAACGCACGGGGCCCGCATGGACCGCGCGGACGGTGCCCTGCGGCGGCGAGCCGCGATGCTCTTGATTGCGCGACGACATGACGAGAACGTAGCAGCCCCACGCGAATGGACGTCGAGCCACCACACCACACCCGTGCGCGAGGCCGCGACTCGGTCATCACCGATGCTGGTCCACAGACCAGGACCTCGGGAGACAGCTCTTGCAGTTGAGTACGCTTTTCCACTGACGAACTCGGCCGGAGAAGCCGGCGGAGCATCCGGCTCAAAGACGTCATACCGCTGCAGAACTGCCGCCCCCGCGCCGACCATCAGGGAGAACGCTGGGTGAGCGACTCGGCGGGCCGTCTGGCGCTTCGCAGGTACGCTGGACACCGTACGCGCACGCTGGTTCTCACTTTTCCTCTCCGAATCCCACATGTCCGAACAGAGCTTCCTTGGCCAGGTGCATCGTGCCTTCGATGCGGCAGGCAAGTACACCGATCATCCGACCGCGTTGCTGAACCAGATCCGGGAGTGCAACGCCGTGTATCGCGTCACGTTCCCGATCCTGCGCGATGACGGCACGATCAAGACGATTGTCGGATGGCGCGCCGAACACAGTCATCACAAGCTGCCAACGAAGGGCGGCATCCGGTACGCCGTCAGTGTGAACGAGGATGAGGTGATGGCCCTTGCGTCGCTGATGACCTACAAGTGCGCCGTCGTGGACGTGCCGTTCGGCGGAGCGAAGGGTGGCATCAAGATCAATCGCAAGGAATTCAGCGAGAACGAACTCGAACGCATCACCAGGCGATACACCTTTGAACTGTGGAAGAAGAACTTCATCGGTCCAGGTGTCGACGTTCCCGCACCGGACTACGGGACGTCGAGCAAGGAAATGGCGTGGATCGCCGACACGTATGCGCAGTTGGCTGTCGGTGAGCTGAATGCGCTCGGATGCGTGACGGCGAAGCCCATCGCGCAGGGCGGAATTCGCGGACGAACGGAAGCCACCGGTCGCGGCGTGTTCTTCGGCGTGCGTGAGGCGTGCGACAACGCGGAAGACATGAAGGCCATCGGGCTGACGAAGGGCCTGTCAGGAAAGCGCGTGATCGTGCAGGGGCTGGGCAACGTCGGCTACTACGCCGCGCACTTCCTCCAGGAAGGTGGCGGCGTGCTGGTGGCGCTCGCCGAGGCGGATGGTGCCTTGCACAATGAACGCGGCCTGGATCTTCAGGCGGTCATGGCGCACCGGAAGGAGCACGGCTCGATGAAGGGATTTCCGGGCGCAACGTTCATGACCGACTCGCGAGCCGCATTGGAGCTGCCGTGCGACATCCTCGTTCCTGCCGCGCTGGAAGGGCAGATCACGGCCGAGAACGCGCCACGGATTCAGGCGAAGATCATCGCCGAAGGTGCCAACGGCCCGACGACGTTCGAGGCGGACGGCATCCTGCACGCGCGCGGCGTGATGGTGCTCGCAGACATGTTCCTCAACGCCGGTGGCGTCACCGTGAGCTACTTCGAGTGGCTGAAGAACCTCTCGCACGTGCGCTTCGGCCGCATGGAGAAGCGCTTCGAGGAGACGGCATTCAAGAACGTGCTGCAGGCCGTCGAGGACCTGACGGGCAAGACGCTCGGCGAAGACCGGATGGCGCGACTCTCGCATGGTGCTGACGAGGCGGACCTCGTCAATTCAGGGCTGGAGGATACGATGATCTCGGCCTGGAACCAGGTGCGAGATGTCTGGACGCATCACGGTCGGAAGACCGACATCCGGACCGCCGCCTTCATCAGCGCCATCAACAAGGTTGCCGTCAGCTACAAGGATCTCGGCATCTTCCCGTGAGGCGCGGCACGCGGTGCCCGCAGCGCCTTACGGGCACCGCGTCAATTCCTGAAGAGCTCCACGCCGCTGGCGACGAACTGCACTTCGGTCGCAGTCCCGTCGCTGTTGCGGCGGAGCTGCGCGCCCTCACCGATGAGGTGGTCTGCGGCCGCCCTTGAATGCGTGGTCACCTTGGTCACGCCTTGCATGCGCGCCCGACGTCCGACCATCGCCTGAGGAATGAAGAATCCGTAGTCCTTGAATGTCACGCGGACTCCCTCGCCACCGGAGGTCGGGGCGACTTGCATCCAACACCCCTTTTCCGTGCACTCCCGCGTGATCCTGCCTTCGACGATCACACTCCGTTCGGTGTAGGTGCGTGGCGACGTCACGAGCTCCGTGACCTGAATCGCCGCGCCCCCTGCGACTGGCGCGCCCCGAAAGACAACCGCGGAATCCGTTGCGGATTGCGCCGCCATCGGGGTCGCGACGACGGCAACGAGGACGGCGGTAACGAAAAGGAAAGGTGCGCGCATGTTCATTGCAGTTGAGGTCGGTGGTCGGGCCACGCTGGCGTACGCCGGAAGACTGGAACGTTAGCCCGGTCCCACATCGCTGCGGGAGTGGGCGCTCCCTGTCGGTCCGTTGCATTCCGGAGGTAATTTCCCCCCTGTGAGACGCCCTCCTTTTTTCTACCGCGAGTCGAACGGCATCCGCGTGTCGGTGCGCCCGGTGTTCCTCCCGGCGCAATCGCAGCCCGCCCATGCGCAGTTTGTCTTCGCCTACTTCGTCCGCCTCGAGAACGTCGGTGAGCAGGCGGCACAGCTGCTTTCGCGAAAGTGGTTGATCCACGACTCCGTCGGGGATGGTGAAGACACCGAAGTCGAGGGCGAAGGTGTCGTGGGCGAATTGCCGGTGATCGCGCCCGGACACATTCATGAGTACCAGAGCTTCTGTGTGCTCAAATCGCCGAGCGGCTACATGGAAGGGCAGTATTTCTTCCGACGTGCAGACAAGTCACGGTTTGCATCGGACATCCCGCGTTTCACGCTCGACGCGGAAAATGCGCTCGGGCCAACATCCTGACGTGTTGCAGGCCGCACGCAAAACACGATGGCCCGTCTCCGCGTGCTGCGGGACGGGCCATCTGCCTTCGACGCCGGCTCGACACGTTCACGAGCCGACGACCTGGACGACTACACTCTCAGGCGGCGGTCTGGTGACCGTTTGCCCAGGTCGAGCCGGCGGAAGGACTGCGACTGGCCATGGGATCACCTCCTCGAGACAGGTTGAACAGTGGGCGCTTCTGCGAACCGCGCGCGGCGGCCGCACATAACGAATAGCCCGTGCTCGCGTCTTGCGCCATCCCCCGAATCCTGCCACCTCTTCCCCGAACGGAACCATGCCTGATCGCTCATGGACGCCGGTCTTTCTGACCGCTGATGTGCCGCTGCCAGCGGGCGCGTATTCGCCCGCCACACGCGCAGGCGACTTCGTGTATGTCTCCGGACAGGTGCCGAAGAACCCGAGAACCGGAGAACTGGTCGGCGCGACCGTCGAGGAGCAGACGGCGCAGGTACTGGCGAACATCCGAGAGGTGCTCGCGGCCGCGGGAGCGTCGCTGGAGCAGGTTGTCTCGGCGACGATCTACCTGACCAACGAGCAGGACTGGGGTGCGGTGAACGACCTGTGGAAAGCGGCCTTCACCGCACCGTATCCGTCACGAACGACCGTCGGCGCGAAACTTCGCGGCATCCTGGTCGAAATCAGCGTGGTGGCATTCGCGCCGGTTTGACCCCCCGGCACGTCAGCTGGCTGCGAAGCGCGCGGCGGCCGGGCGCGCTACATCGACCCGGCCGCCCACTCGGAACGGATCCGCTCGACACGGTCGCGGTTCACCCCGAAGTCCTTCCTGCCGAGGCGCGATGCGGAGCGGACCTGAATGACCTTGGCCGCCGTATCGTAGCGAAACTCGACGTCGTCCACGAAGCGCAGGAGCCGGCTGGTGGCTTGGACGTGGAGATAGTCCGGCCGCTGGGTAACCACCGTTGTTCGCGGCCAAGCCGCGAGCAGGTCGGCCAGCCTCGAGAGATCGGTCGCCCCCGCTGGGGCCGGGAGCGGCGCGACGAGCCGGTCCGGCGGCGTGCCAGCCTCGGAGCTCACACAATTCGGCGTTCCGGGGCAGGGGCGCAGCACACCGGCCGCGACGCCGAGATCACGCGGACGTGAGCCTGTACAGCCAGCCATGGTTGCTCCGAGAACGGTCAGACGCAGGCAGCGAGTGCGAAACGCAGACACAGGGCTGTCTCAAATAGAGGACGCCGGAGGCAACTGTCATTTTGTAACTCATTGCCTGTCAATTCGTTATGCAAAGTGTACGGACGGCGCATCCTGTGCAATACATCGGGGCAGAGGCGCCCTGATGAACTCCTCGCATCGTCTCGATTCAGCCCCGCTCGCCCCTCTGGAGTATGCCATGACCTTCTCCTCGACTCTCGCCATCCGACGCGTTGTAGCCGTCGGGCTGGCTGTCTTCACGCTTGCCGCGTGCAACAACAAGCGCGTCAGCCGCGTGGATCCGTCCAGCGTGACCGACCTCTCCGGCCGATGGAACGACGTGGACTCGAAGCTCGTCGCGAACGCGCTCATCGAGCAGAGCTTCATCGGTCAGTGGAGTGGGCAGTTTGCCTCTGCGCACGGCGGCACACCTCCCACGGTCATCGTCGGTTCGTTCCGGAACCGGACGCTCGAGCACGTGCCGATCGGGACCTTCGTCAAGGATCTCGAGCGCGCCTACGTGAACAGCGGTCGGGTGCGACTCGTGGCCAGCCGTGATGAACGCGGCGAAGTGCGCACGGAGCGCGAGGACCAGCAGACGAATGCCAGCGCGGAGACCCGTGCGCGCATCGGCAAGGAAAGCGGTGCGAACTACATGCTGCAGGGTGATGTGCAGGCGATCGAGGATGCTGAAGGCCGCGAGAAGATCGTCTTCTACCAGATCGATGCGTTTCTCGTGGATCTCGAAAGCAGCCAGAAAGTCTGGATCGGTCAGCACAAGATCAAGAAGTACATCGATCGTCGCCGCATCGGCTGGTAACCAGGAGCCATGACCATGAATACCACGGTAAGGACGTCTCTGCTGCTCGGTGCAGGTGTGTGGCTCGCCGCCTGCAACGGACCGCGCCGCATACGTGAGCGGCCCGTCATGTCGAACGGTGATCGTACGCCGTCGCAGGAGCGGATCATTTCCAACGCGGCGTCCGAGGGCTTCTCGGACAACGCCATGCTCACGCAGGCCCGTGACAGCGTGTACGCGAAGGCCGTCGCCACCTGCCGCGGAACGATCTGCGCGTCGGTCGTGAAGGGTGAGATCTCGCTCGGCATGACGCCGGCCCAGGCGATGGCGGCAACGCGCACGGCGCCGGCGGCGTGGACGCTGCGCGAGAGTGGCGCGGCAACGGTGATGGTGCCGCGCGTGCTCGGCGCATCTCCACGCGACGCCACCGGCGAGGTGGTGATGGTGCAGTTCGATGACGATCGGGTGAACGCGGTGAGCTATCGCGAAACGCAGGGAATTCGCGTCGTGAGCTCGGCCGCTGACACGACGACGGACGGGCGTGCCATCGCGATGGCCGATGCGTTGATCCGAGAAGGCGATCAGTTCAACGCCGCCGGCGATCGCGCGCGCGCCCTCGATCGATATGATCGTGCGCTTGCACTGAAGCGCGCAGATCCAATGCTCGAGTACAAGGTCGCGACCATGCTGGACCTGCAACTGCGCCCGATCGAGGCTCAGATTCGCTACCGCCGCTTCCTGCAGTCGCTGGAGATCGAACAGATCCGTGCCCGCGGCGACGCCAACGCGCAGCTGGCCGATGCGATTGCACGGGCACAGCAGCGCCTGATCGTGATCGAGCGGCAGACGCCTGGCGCGGTGCCAGTGCCCGCCCCGGCCGCTGCGCCGCCGCGGGTGCCGGCGACGCCGCCGGACTCGGGATCGGTGCCCATGCAGTAATGCGCGCGAATCCGGCGCGACTGCACACACGACGGTGTCGCGCCCCCCTGGAAATGACTGAAATCCTGTTGTGGCTCATCCCGAACGACCGCTGAGACTCCCCGTCATGTGGCGCTCACTTCTGCTGGCTACGCTGCTTCCCCTGACCGCGTGCACGACGCTGTCCAGTACCGCGCGCAGCTATCTCACAGCGCCCAATGGACTGCAGCTGGATGACGAGCGCGTGCGCAGCCTGCTGCAGCGCGGCATGGCAGATTCGGCGTTGCGCGCCGTCGGGAACCGGAAGTCGCCACTGAGTCCCGATGATCGGCTGCTTCGTCTGCTGTATCAGGGCACCGCAGCGCGCTACGCCGGACGCTATCGCGAGTCGGGTGCCTTCTTCGATGCCGCCTTCGAGGTCAGCGAGGACAGGTTCACCAAGAGCGTCAGCCGGATGGCAACGGCGCTCGTGACGAACGACTACGCGCTGCCATACACTGCCGGACAGAATGAGCGCCTGTTGCTGCACTACAACGCATTGCTGGCCTGGAGCGCCGCTGGGGATGTGGATGCTGCGGCCGTCGAAGCTCGCAGGCTCGTGGCGCTGCTGGCGCGAACGGGAACGCCGGACGCTGATGAGCGTCCCACCCGAGCCATGCTGCATGCGCTCGCCGCATCCGCGTTCGAATCGGCTGGCGATCACGTCGACGCAGATGTTGCACGACGCAATGCCATTGCCTTCGGTGCCCCGCTCGACGGCGCGTGGGTTCCAGCGACCGATTCCCTCGGCGACGTGCTCGTTGTGGTCGAACGTGGCGATGTCGCGCACAAGGTGGCCGTCGGCCTGACGGTGCCGATCTTCGATGGTGACAATGCAAGTGCGAATGGTGCCGGCGGTGCCTCGCAGCGGCTCCTGGCGGACCTTGGTGCCCTCCGCAACGGTGGTCTCTGGTGGGACGATACACCGTCGTGGCGCTTTTCGGACACGCGCTATGCGCCGTGGCGTGGGGCGCGCGCGAGCTACCTGCTCGACATGAGCTGGCCGGTGCTCCGCCGGTCATCGCTCACACGAATGGGGCCGGTCGAGGTGCAGGCGGGGCGCGTCCGTGTCGGGACGCTGGAGGGCGCGAGCCTCAGCGATGCCGTCGCGTCAGACTACCGGCGGGATCGCGGGGCGATCATGTCCCGCACCGTGTCGCGAGCCGTCGTCAAGTATCTCGCTGCGCGCTCGGTGGAGGCCGCCGTCGAGTCCACGAGGAAGGACGACAGCGAGGGAAAAAAGAAGAACAAGAAGGGAGAGGATCTCGAGGCAGGCCGACGAGCGGCCGGGATGGTGGCGCGATTGTTCACGAACGCCGCGACAACTGCACTCGAGCGTGCCGACACGCGCGGATGGGCGCTCCTGCCGTCGCATGTTTCACTCGTGCAAATGCGAATCCCCGCCGGCACGCACGATCTGGTCGTGGATGCGGCGGGGATGCGACAGTTGAACCTTCGAGGGGTCGTCGTCCGGGCGGGTCAGACGACCATCGTTTCAGGCCGCGTCTGGCGAGAGTCCATCGAGGGAATCCGCACGGTGGTCGAGCGCGCCACCCCCGACCAGGCCGCGCCACAGCGCTGATGTGAAGCCTGGCTGGGATGGCTCGATGTCGATCAGCCGGCGGAGCAGCGACGCCGGTCCATCCATCGCCATGCCTTCGTCAGCGCAGTCGCTGTAGTTGTCGTCATCGAAGCCGTCGTCAGCGAGCATGGCCACTCCGTGAACGCTTCACGTTCGGGTAGGCGATGCGTGCCGGCGTTGGTCGGCGCCACGCCAGGAAGAGGATTGGGGAGAATACCGTGACCAGCAGCACCACTGCAATCATCGCAGCCTCGGGCGCGAGGGAAATGGCCAGGCGGGCACGTTCGTGTGTCCTCCCGTTCCACACCGCGCGAGTATCGGCCATTCGGTCGGAAGATTGAATTCCGGCTGTGGGCCGTCGCGCGCGGCGCTTCACGATCAAGACGCGCGGCGCGTCGGGAGGTAATCTCACGCGTCCGCATGCGCGCTCTGGTCGCCACCGTCCCCCCTTCGAGGTACGTTCCCTGATCCCCATCGCCACGGACCGTACATGCGTTTCTGCGACCCGGTCGTTTGCCACACGACATCCCGGATGCACGCTGCATTTCGCCTCGTGCGCGCCAGGCTGCCGAAGGCGCACGCATGAAGGAGGTCGTCGTCATCGGGGCAGGTGCCGCGGGCCTGATGGCCGCGATCTTTGCGGCCCAGAGCGGCGCGCGAACCACGCTGATCGAGCGCACCCGGGACGGCGGACGCAAGATCCTCATCAGCGGCGGCGGCCGGTGCAACGTGCTTCCGATGCGTGTGGACGAGCAGCGCTTCGTGACGGACTCGTCGCGGAACACGCTGAAGCGCATCGTACGATCCTGGCCACTTGCCGCCCAGATCGACTTCTTTCAGAACGACCTGGGGATACCGTTGGTCGAGGAATCGGAGTCGCTGAAGCTCTTTCCTGCATCGCACAAGGCCCGCGACATTCGTGACGGGCTCGTTGCCTGCGCGGTCCGTGCGGGTGTGACGCTCGTCATGGAGACGAGTGTCGCTGACATGGAACGGGCAGAGGATCGCTGGCACGTGACGTGCGCAGACGGCCGCATCTTCAGCGCTGATGCCGTCATCGTTGCGACCGGGGGCTTGTCGGTTCCGGCCACGGGCAGTGATGGCGCTGGCCTGACGCTGCTCCGTCGGCTGGGCCACGAGGTGGCGCCCACCTACGCCGCGCTCGCGCCGATCACGGTGGAACCGAACGCCTTCACGGAACTCGCCGGCGTATCGCTGTCCGCAACGGTCACGTCGCGGGCGGGCAACGAGGAGGCTGCCGCCACCGGCGGCTTCCTGTTCACCCATCGCGGGTACAGCGGACCTGCGGTTCTCAATGTCTCGCACATCGACGCGCGTGCGCGATCGCGCACCGCACTGCGCGCCGCACTGACGGTCAGGTGGACCGCACACGGTGACGTCGAGTGGGCAGATCTGCTGCAGGCGCGTGGAGCGCGAACCGTGGGCGGAGCGATCCGTGCGCAGCTGCCGGAGCGACTGGCGATCGTGCTGATCGCACGCGCGGGCGTGGACCCCCTGCGGAGTCTGGCGGAGCTCCGCCGCGACGAGCGGCTGCGCCTCATTGAGACCCTCGTTCGCGGAGAACTCCCGGCGGCGGGCGATGAGGGCTACAAGAAGGCCGAGGTCACCGGTGGCGGCGTGAGCCTCGGCGAAATCGATCCGCGGACGATGGAAAGTCGCCGACACCCCGGGCTGTTCCTCTGCGGTGAGGTGCTCGACGCCTTCGGGCCGATCGGCGGCTACAACTTTCTGTGGGCCTGGGTGACGGGCCGGGCAGCGGGCGTTGGCGCGGCAGGCTGAGTGGCGCGGCGTCACCGTCCGGGCAGTGGTCGACCGAGCGCGTATTCTCTCCTCGCGCCGCCGGCGAGAACCTCGATGCGAGGAAATGCAGAGAGCGTCGGTCGCCGACTCGATGGACAAGCCCGGCCACCACCTGTGTCTGAGCTTGTGCGTGCCGAGACTGTGTCTGGCAAGGCGGGTCACCTGATCGGCGATGCGGAGGTCGGGACTGAAGTTCGATTCGGAGGGTTGGGTGTGTCCCGGATCGCGTGGCCCGGTGGGGGGTTCTGGTCTGGCGGGGATCAAAGCAGTAGAGTACGGTGTGACGTACACCGTGCTAATCCGATGCAACTTTCTCTCAGAGGTCGGTCATGTTTGTCAAGCGCTCGCTTCGGTGGTTCGCAGTTGCTGCGGTAGCACTCGTTCTCGCAGGCCCCGTTTCCGCGCAGCAGACGCGTGAGCGGATCACGGCGGAGCAGCTGACCGGCCTGTTGAAGGACAAGGGCCTCGAGGGTCAGGTCAATGAACGGGGCAACGTGATCGCAACTTCCAACGGCAGCAAGATCGTGTTCTTCATTTCGGGGCAGACGTTGCAGGCGTACTTCGGCCTGTCGGGCACGTCGGCGAACGTGACGACGATCAACGAATGGAACAAGAGCAAGCGGTTCGGCCGCGCGTACATCGATGGCGACGGCGATCCGTGCGTTGAGCTCGACTACGATCTCGAAGGCGGTGTCACGGACGAGAACATCAAGGTGTGGTTCGATACCGTGACCGCGATCGTTCGCTCATTCCGGACGCACGTCAGCTCCAAATAGCTGCAGGCTCGGCGACACGGCTGGTTGAACACGAAGGCCCGCGCACTCTCCCCGGTGCGCGGGCCTTCGTGTGTGCCGGCGCAGGTCAGCGCTGCTGTCGCAGGACCTCGAGCATCGCGACACCGAAGTCAGGCAGGTCCTTCGGGACGCGAGCGCTGACCAGATTCCCGTCGATCACCGCCGGCTTGTCAACCCAGTTGGCGCCGGCATTCACGACGTCATCGCGGATGCCGACGGTGCTGGTGAGTGTACGGCCTCGCACGATACCGGCCGAAATCAGGATCCACGGTCCGTGGCAGATCGTCGCCACCATTCGCTGCCGCTCGTGCACGAGACGAACCGCATCGAGGACGGCCGGAACCCGGCGCAGCTTGTCGGGTGCCCAGCCGCCGGGCGCGATGATTCCGGCGAGCGATGCTGCATCGATTTGATCGATGTGCAGGTCAACCGTTGCAGGGTAGCCGTGCTTCCCGGCATAGCGCGATTCACCGATGCCGACCAACGGCACCTCATAGCCCGCTTCCTCGAGTCGGAGCTTGGGATACCACACCTCGAGGTCTTCGTACTCTGGCCCTACGAGACACGCAATACGACCGATCATGGACGCCACCCCACGGAGAAGTATGCCGAGCCGCGGTCACGGAGTGGTCCGCGGACAATACGTGCAACACCACCGATCACGCGGACGCGGGGCAGGCCAACGAGGCCGAGATAGTCTGCCGCAAAACCGCGTTCAATGCCAAGCACCGCGCTGTGTCGGTCCGGTTGCCACCCGCTGCCGACCGAATGCGCATACAGTGAGCCGCCGATGTAGGGTGTCGTGCGGGAGAGTCGCAACTCGTACAGCGCGGTACCGCCGGCCACGCCGACCGGGAGTGAGGGAATCGCAATGCGCTGCCCCATGGATGCGTCGTCAGTCAGCGGAGGTGCGAACCCGCCAGCACTGAACTGCTCGAACCGCGGGCTCGAGGTCGACGCGCGGTGCATGCGAACGTCCACTCGGCCAAGCGTCGAGTTGACGAACGCGCTTCCAGATGCCCGCGTGAAACTGCTGTCGCCGAGTCGACCGGTGGCCACGCGGACTGATCCACCCGCCGTCGCGCGCCAGCCAATCACACGCGTCCCGTGGTACTGCACGGTGAGCAGGCTTCGACCCAGGACCGAAGCACCGCCGGTTTGCGCGGCTCCCACGAAAACACTTCCGTAGATCCGTTGTGCGGACGCTGAGCCGGCAATCGGAAGGTCGGCTGCCGCCGAACCGCCGGCCACGCGCACATCCGCCGCGGAGAGCTGGTCGGAGCCGCGCTGCGCCGTGGCGCGTTGTTCCAGCCAGAGCGCTTCAGCACGCACGTTGGGACGCGAGCCGTACCACACGGCGCTGGCAGTGCCCCCGCGCCATGCCGCCCTGGTCCCACCCATCACGGTGGCCAGCATCGTCAGTCGATTCGCTGGATCGGCGCTGGACACGCTCAGCATCTGGATTGCTCCGTCACGAGCGGCGGACGCCTGCGCCAGCGCGCGCGTCTGGCGCGGCCCGATTCGATACACCACGGAGGCTGGGACAGCTGCGACAGGCAGTGTGACGCCGACAACTCGCTTTCGTGGCATGGCTGGAGCGAGACGCGACGCGTCCATCGCGGTGGTATCCGGCAGCGGTCCATCGCTGGGTCGAAGGCGATGGAGATCCATTCCACCCGCGTGCTCCTCGAGGTACATCACGCTCCCGTCAGGGAGAGGAGCCGGCTCCGCGACGCTGCCGAGCACACGCGTCCGCGCCACGCGGGACGTGTCGGAGAGCCGCATGCTTTCGAGGTTGGAGATACCGCCGGCTTCACTCACGTACAGCAGGTGCTCGCCACGCGCGTCGAAACTGGCGGAATGCCGGTTCACGTCGTCAGCCGGCGTGACGAGCGACAGTGTGCCCGTGGTGAGTTGGACGAGCGCAAGCCTCCACAGTCCGTCGCTGCGTTGCACGCTGGTGACGAGACGTGCGCCATCGGCGGACCAGCGCGGGTGACTGAACACTGTGGTCGGTGACCCGTGTGCGAGGATCGTCACGCTTCCAACCGTGAGCGAGACGAGCACCAGATCGCACACGCCGCCGACGCACCGGATCGCGGCGGCACGCGTGCCATCCGGCGACGGATCCGCATCCTGGATGCCCGCACCATTGGTAACGAAATGCACTTTGCTGGTCGTGGTGTTCCAGACGGCGAGGTCGGGTCGCTGTGATCCATCGCGCTGCACCCCCCACGATTCAACCAGCACGCGCGTGCCAGCGCTGTCGATGAACCGTGGATTCCCGAACGTCCGCCCACCGCGCGATCGCAGGGTCGCTGTTGGCTCGGCGAGGCGTGGGTACGCGCGGAGTGACGGGACATCGAGCGGATCGCGGGACGAGGCGCGGGCGAGTTGCTCGCGTTCGCGCTCAGTGAGCGATTGCGTGTCCGGTTTTGTCACGATCACGCGCGGCGCGCCCCTGGTTGCGGGGACTGCCAGCGCGATCAGCCGGCCATCTCTGGAGGCCGCCGGGCCGCCAACGGCACCGGCAAAGCGCGTCAGCCGGGTGCCACGCACGAGCCCTGCGCGTCGCACCGCCGTGTCCACGGCAAAGGCCTTGGCGGCAAGGTCGGCTGCGAAACGACCGTACATGATGGCAGGACTGTCGCCGTATACGCCCCTGAACGCTTCATCGAACGAACGCCTGGTTCTCGCGGTCTGTCGCCGGAACACGAGCGCCATCGACGTGTCTCCGCGGATTGCCTCGAGCCACTCCCAGAATGCGGAACCCGCGAGGTACGCCAGGCTGCCCCCTTTGTAGCCGCCCCCGCCGCTCATGGCGGCATAGGTGGGCAATCGTCCCTCGAGCGCCAGCTCCCGGAGGAGCGACGGGCGGGCGCTGCCATGCGGACGCCCGCTCCCGGTGATGCGGCCTTCGATCCAGGTGGCGTATCCCTCAGTCGCCCAGCGCGGTGTGCCGAGGGACAGAGGGCTGACCTGTGCGGGCGCGAGGTGCCAGAACCACTGGGAGCGCCGCGCCGGTCGCGTGAGGTGCGCGATGTGCCCGAATTCGTGGGCAACCAGCTTGAGCGCCCATCCGCGGTGGTTCGCGATCACGTCGGTCGGCCCGGGCGGGGTGACCCAGAGGTGGATCACCGGACGGCCAAGGAGCGGGACCGCCTTGCCGTTCGCCACGTTGTATGGATCGTCCACCAGGATGGTCGTCCGGCCTGGTGGCGCGTACCCAACAAGCGCCGCCACGGAGTCACGGACGGCATCCAGTCGTGGTGCAAGATCGCGTGTCCACGCCTCGGCATCGAGCGGGTAATGCACGTCAAACCATCGCGTCTGCAATGTGCGCCAGTCTGTCGCGCTGCGGATGACGTCCTGCGCACCGCCGGTCTTGCCGTAAGCGCACAACGACAGGAACACGAGGAGCAACAGAGGCGCTGATACGTGCCCGACGAGCGACTTCGTAAGCGATCGGATCATGAACGTCGAAAGAAATTTGAGCGTGGGGCCCGGGGGTGGGCGTCTGCTGACGGGAACAGGCTCGCAGATCCGCTGATCCGGGGCCACGCGACGTGCGGCGCTCGAAGATACGACAACATCGCGGGATGGTTTCGTGTTCACCCTGCGCCGATAGCATTTCGGGCCGGGAATCGCCATCATGCGTTGGAGCGGCCCTGCCGGCGCCGCGCTTCGCCGTTTCACCCCTCCAACCACGGACCGCGCTGCCAATGAAGCTGATCACGGCGATCATCCGACCCGAGTGTCTCGCCGAGGTGAAGGCGGCACTCTTCCGAGCCGGTGTGACCGGCGTGACGTTTTCGCGTGTGTCAGGGCATGGCGGGGAGCGCGAAGTCGTGCAGCAGTATCGCGCGGAAACGGTGGTCCTGGAGTTCCATGAGAAGGTGAAGGTCGAGATGGCGGTCTCCGAGCACTACGTCGAGCCGACCATCGCCGCCATTCTCGCCTCGGCGCGGACCGGCAATGTCGGCGACGGCAAGATCTTCGTGCAGCATCTGGATCGCGTTGTGCGCATCCGCACCGGCGAGGAGGATACCGCGGCACTGACGCCTGTGACCGCCGACGCCGTGCAGCGACATGCACAGCGGCAGGTCGCGCCGTGACGCCGGAGAGCACGCTCGTGGCCGGTGACACGGCCTGGGTGCTTGCGTCCACTGCGATGGTCCTGATGATGGTCCCCGGCCTCGCGTGTTTCTATGGCGGGTTGTCGCGAAACCGCGCGGTGCTGAACACGATGCTGATGAGTTTCGGAGGCCTTGCCGTCATGTCCGTGTTCTGGGTCATGGCCGGCTACTCCCTCGCGTTTTCGGATGGGACGTCGTGGCTTGGCGGTCTCTCCTGGCTCGGGTTGCAAGGGGTGACCGGCGTTCCGAATCCGACGTACAGCGCTGGAATCCCGCACATGCTGTACGCGGCCTATCAGATGATGTTCGCGGGAATCACGGTTGCGCTCATCAGTGGCGCTGTCGTGGAACGGATGCGATTCGGCGCGTTCCTGTTGTTCGCGCTGCTCTGGGGCGCCATCGTCTATGTGCCGCTTGCGCACTGGGTCTGGGCGGACGGCGGCTGGCTGCGCTCACTTGGCGCGCTGGACTTTGCCGGCGGCACGGTGGTGCACATCAGTGCTGGTGTCTCCGCGCTGATCCTCGCGCGCATGCTCGGTCGTCGCCACGATGCCGGACGTGTCGCCATCCTGCCGCACAACGTGCCAATGACGCTGCTTGGCGCGGGCATGCTGTGGTTCGGCTGGTTCGGATTCAACGCGGGTTCCGCGCTGGCTGCGAACGGAATTGCCGCCAATGCCGCCATCACCACGCATACCGCTGCGGCGGCAGGGTTGCTTGGCTGGATTGCAGTTGAACTGATACGCACGCGCCATGCGACGGCAGTCGGTGCGGCGACGGGATCGGTGGCCGGGTTGGTGTCGATCACACCCGCCGCCGGTTTCGTCTCACCGATGGCCGCGGTGGCGATCGGTGCGTCTGGAGCAGTCTGTGCGTACGCGGCGATTCAATTGCGTGCGAAGACACGTGTTGATGACGCACTGGACGTCTTCGCGTGCCATGGCGTGGCGGGGATCGTCGGAGCACTGGCCACTGGCGTCTTCGCGACGAAGCTGATCAACAAAGACGGTGCTGATGGATTGCTGGCGGGGAACGCCAACCTGCTGGGTGTGCAGGCGATAGCGGTCGTCGTCACGATCGGCTTCGTTTCGCTGGCGACTCCGGCCATCGTCGTGACCGTGAACGCCATCACGAAAATCCGGCTGTCACTGGCTGAAGAGCTGGCTGGCGTCGACACGCAGGAGCATCGCGAAGAGGGTTACCATGGGGGAGGCCTGGCGGAGTTCGCTGGCCAGGCAGTTTCGCTCGGACAGCGAGTGGTCCTGCCGGCGCATGAGATCTACGGCCAGGCGCTCAGCAACGCAGAGTGACCTCGCGGGTCGGCCGGCAAACGACAGCGGGGCGCCCTCGATGTGAGGGCGCCCCGTGCTCGAACTACGGTAGTGCGGCTGACAGCGTCAGCTTCGCGGCGACGGCTTGGCCGTGATCTTGTCCTGCAGCCATGTCAGCGGCACGATGAAGAGCGGACTCAGGAACGACCCAAGCAGCACGTTGATCCACGTCAGTGCCAGGAAGTATGCTCCGAGACCGATTCCCATCCAGAGGGTGCCGAGAATGCCGTTCGTTTCCACGCCCGCTCCACAGGTTGAGAGTCAGGGTGGAATCATAACGGCGCCATTCGCTCGACGGGAGAGGGCATTCGCTGAGCCGCCAGATCGGCCGGTGGTGCTCGCGGTCTCCGGCGGGGCGGATTCGATGGTTCTCGCGGACGACATGTTCCGCTGGCGGCCGGAGTATCTGGCCGCGGTTGCGACGTACGATCACGGCACGGGCCCGGCCGCAGCGCAGAGCCTCGAGCTGGTCGTGTCCTGGGCGCGCGCCCGGGGGCTGCGCGTGGAGCAGGGACGGGCGGGGCGATCGCTTCGTTCCGAGGCCAGCTGGCGACGCGCGCGGTGGGCATTTCTGCGTGAATCGAGCGCGCGGGTCGGGGCACCAGTTGCTACGGCCCACAATGAGGACGATCAGGCGGAAACGGTCTTCATGCGGCTGCTCCGTGGGTCTGGCGTCCGTGGCCTGGCTGGCCTGCGTGCGCCATCCGAAATCCGTCGGCCGCTACTCGGCCGATCGCGGGAGGAGGTGCGGGAATACGCGCGCATCGAGCGAGTCCCGTTCATCGAGGATCCTTCGAACGCTGACCTGCGCCATTGCAGGAATCGAGTCCGGACCGAGTTGCTGCCGATCCTCGAACGGGAGAACCCGGGCTTCCGGGCCTGGTTGCTGGGTCTGGGGATGAAGGCGGCAGAGTGGCGGGCCGAGGTCGCCAGGCTGGTCGACGAGGTCTGGTCGCCGGTGCTCGACCCATCCGGACGCGCGATCCACGTCCGCCGCAATCGGCGGCGCTTGCCCAGCGCCGAGGAGGGCGCACTCTTCTGGCCCGAAGTCGCCGGCCGGATCGGGGTTGCTCTGGACTGGCGCGGAACCGAGCGGCTGTCATCGTTTACAACCCGCACGGTCACTGGCCAGTGCATCCCGCTTTCCGGGGGTGTTCGCGTGACGAGTCGGCGGAGCGAGTGGTCAGTGGAGCGGCCTGATCCGAAGGACGAAATTGTTGGGCTGGCCGAATGACGGGCACCACGAGAGGCTGGGGGAGATTTATCTTGCAGTGACATATCCGGCGCAGCGTCCCCTGGTCCGGATATCGGAGAGTACGGCGGTCTGAAGGGGGCACGCACTGTGATCGTCTGGGTACACGGGATGTGCCGATTCGACGCGCAACACGGTGGCGACACGCCATCGGGAGATGATTGAAGCGGTGAGCGACGGATTGGCGGTGGACCCACGGCTGGAAGGGCGCGCGGTCAGGCGAATAGTGTTCGATGAGGCGGCACTGGCGGCGAAATGTCGGCAGTTGGGAGAAGAGATCACCGCTGCGTATCCAGACGGTGACCTGCTTGTGCTCGGCCTGCTGAAAGGCAGCTTCATCTTCGTGAGTGACCTGGTGCGCCAGGTGCACCGGCCGCTGGCGGTGGATTTTCTTGTGGCGTCGAGCTACGGCGACGCGACGGTGTCGAGTGGCATCGTGCGACTGTTGTACGATCCGGAGACGACACTGGAAGGGAAGCACATCCTGCTCGTCGAGGACATCGTGGATTCGGGGCGTACGCTGGGGCGCCTCGTTGGCCTGCTGAGTGAGCGGAAACCGGCGTCGCTCGAGATTTGTGCACTGCTGCACAAGCATATCGCGACCGAGTTGTCTCACCCGGTGCGGTTCGTTGGTTTTGATGCGCCGAATGAATTCCTGGTTGGCTACGGCCTGGATCATGCCGAGCGCTTCCGTCACGTTCCTTACATTGCGAGCTTGCTGTAAATGCCCGTCATGCCGAAGAACTCGAGCCCGAACAAGGGCAATGGTTTCAATTGGGGCAAGTTTTCCAAGACACTTGCCTTCTGGGTCCTGATCATCCTCATCCCGGTGACTTTCGTGACGCTGTCGTCACGCGGGGCAACCGATGTGCCCGTGCTCAGCTACAGTCAGTACGATCGGGAGCTGATGAAGGGCAACCTGAAGAAGGTGGTCGTCGTCGACAAGACCGAGCTGCAGGCCGAGACGAAGACACCGATCAACGTCAATGGCAAGGACGTCACTCGCTTCACCACGGTGCTTGTCGGTGAGGTGACGGACAAGCACATGGAAGCGTTGCGGAACGCCGGCGTGGACCTGAGCGCCAAGGCTGCACGCACATCGGTGGCGTCGGTCCTGATCAGCATTCTTCCGTATCTGCTGCTCTTCGGTTTCTGGCTCTTCCTGTTTCGTCAGATGCAGGCCGGTGGCGCGAAGGCGTTTTCCTTTGGCAAGAGCAAGGCGAAGTTGCTGACGGGCGACACGCCGAAGGTGACCTTTGCGGATGTGGCAGGTGCCGACGAGGCGAAGGTGGAGCTGCAGGAGATCATCGAATTCCTGAAGGATCCGCAGAAGTTCACCAAGCTTGGCGGCCGCCTGCCGAAGGGTGCGCTGCTGGTCGGGCCGCCGGGCACGGGCAAGACGCTGCTGGCGCGCGCGGTGGCGGGTGAAGCAGGACGCCCGTTCTTCAGCATGTCGGGATCGGACTTCGTCGAGATGTTCGTTGGCGTTGGTGCGAGCCGCGTGCGCGATCTCTTCGAGCAGGGCAAGGCGAGTGCGCCCTGCATCATCTTCATTGACGAAATCGATGCCGTGGGCCGGCATCGCGGATCGGGCATGGGCGGTGGTCATGACGAGCGCGAACAGACGCTGAACCAGCTGCTGGTCGAGATGGACGGCTTCGAGTCGAACGAGGGCGTGATCCTCATCGCCGCGACGAACCGGCCGGACGTGCTCGACCCCGCGTTGCTGCGTCCGGGTCGTTTCGATCGGCAGATCGTCGTTGACGCGCCTGACCTGCGTGGACGCGAGGGCATTCTCCGCGTGCATGTGCGCAACAAGCCGATTGCCGACGACGTCGACTTGCGCGTGCTGGCCAAGGGAACGCCGGGCATGGCAGGCGCTGACCTGGCAAACCTCGTGAACGAGGGCGCGCTGCTGGCGGCGCGTCGCGGTCATGACAAGATCTACATGACGGACCTCGAAGAGGCGAAGGACAAGGTGCAGCTCGGCGCCGAGCGGAAGTCGCTCGTGATGCGCGACGAGGAACGTCGCCTGACGGCGTACCACGAAGCCGGCCATGCCGTCTGTGCGATCAAGATCAAGGGCAATGATCCGTTGCACAAAGTCACGATCGTGCCGCGCGGCCGTGCGCTTGGCGTGGCGTTCACGTTGCCCGAAGATGATCGGGTGAGTGTGACGCGCGAGCAGATCGAGGCGCGCCTGGTGATGGCGTACGGCGGTCGCACCGCGGAAGAGCTGATCTTCGGCCGCGATCATGTCACGACCGGCGCGAGCAGCGACATCCAGCAGGCGACTGGCATTGCGCGCCGGTACGTCTCGCAATGGGGGCTGAGCGATGCTGTCGGGCCGATTCTGGTCGGCGACAATGAGCAGGAGATGTTTCTCGGCCGTGAGCTGACCAGCCGTCGCGAGGTCAGTGAGAAGACCGCGCAGCTCGTTGACGCCGAAGTGAGTCGCGTGATCAAGGACGCGTATCAGCGCGCACGCACGGCACTCGAGGAGAACATCGACCTGCTGCACACACTGGCGAAGAACCTGCTGGATCGCGAAACGCTCACGCGCGAGGACATCGGCCTGCTCGTCGCCGGTCAGGTACTGCCGCCGCGCATCGACCCGCCCTCGAGCCTGACACCTCCGCCGGTGGCGACGCCGCTGGCGGTGCCGGCGGTGGCGGAACCGAAGCGGGTGGCACCACCCCTGCTTGGCGGACCTGGCATCCAGCCCGCCTGAGTGGCGTGATGCGTACGCGGGAGGGCTGAAGGGATGGCGTTCGATTCGCCAGGATTTTCACCAGCGCCACCGACCGCAGTTGCGGTTCGGTGGCGCTTGCGTGATGTGGAGCTGGATCTGTCGGTGCCGCGGATCATGGCCGTCTGCAACGTCACACCGGATTCGTTCAGCGATGGCGGGAAACACCACTCCATCGATAGCGCCCTGAGATTCGCGGAAGCTGCGATCGAGGACGGCGCGTCAATCGTCGACGTTGGCGGAGAATCGACGCGGCCGGGCAACACACCCGTCTCGGTTGCCACTGAACTGGCGCGCGTCATGCCGGTCGTGGAGTCCATCCGGCGACGCTTCCCCGAATTGCTGCTCTCGGTCGACACCGTCAAGTCGGCGGTCGCAGAGGCGGCGTTGTCGGCCGGCGTACATGCGATCAACGATGTCTCGGCCGGGCGACTGGACGAGCGGATGTTTGCTGTCGTTGCCAGTGCCCGCGCGGGCCTGGTGCTGATGCATTCGCGCGGTGCGGTGACCGAGATGGCCACATACGCACTCGCGACGTACGATGACGACCCGATGGCGGCAGTCTGCGCCGAACTTGGATTTCAGGCATCTGCCGCACGCGCCGTAGGCGTGCCGGCGAATGCCATGGTGCTCGACCCCGGTCTCGGGTTCTCGAAGACGACGGCACAGTCGCTGTCGATGCTGCATCATCTCGAACGCCTTGGCTCGCTGGGCTACCCCGTGATGGTCGGCGCGTCGCGCAAGCGATTCATCGGCGAAATCACCGGAGTGGCATCACCAGCGCAGCGAATGGTCGGCAGCGTCGTTGCCCATGTCCTCGCCGTCCAGCGAGGCGCGCGGATACTCCGCACGCACGACGTGGCCGCGACGCGCGAGTCGTTGGCGGTCGTGGCAGAGGTTGCCGCCACCGGAATGGAGTCCGCGACGCGCTAGCGTGAGTTTCCCGCGATAGCGGAATTTGTGCTGCGCAGTTGGGCGTCAGGGGGGCGGTTTCCCCTCTGACGCCCTGTTGTTTGGCCGGCACGTTTTGCGTATATACAACCAGCAGCCCACGACGACCTGCCTGTTCG
>JANMNM010000329.1:0-6097 GCA_031373905.1 Gemmatimonadaceae bacterium
GGCCGAGATGTACGATGTGGTGGTTGATCATGCATTTCCGTATCGCGTCTACACGGCGCAGCAGGACAACACGTCGATCTCGGTGCCGAGCTGGCTCGAGTCGAACACGCTGCACCCGATGAACGCGTGGATGAACGCCGGAGGGTGTGAGACCGGCCCGATCGCGCTGCATCCGGACTACCCCGACGTGATGTACGGCGGATGCTACGGTGGTGCCATCAATCGCTATGAACCGAGGCGCGACCTCAGGCGCGATGTGATCGCGTATCCGCAGCAGCAGGTGGGGCAGCTCGCATCGGACATGAAGTACCGCTTCCAGTGGGTGGCACCGATTCTCGTCTCGCGGCACGACCGCAACACGGTCTACCATGCGTCGCAGGTGGTGCATCGCTCGCGTGACGGCGGCATGTCGTGGACGGTGATCAGCCCCGATCTCACCACGAACGACAAGTCCACGCAGGGCCGCGCGGGCGGTCCGATCAATGGCGACCAGACGGGCGTCGAGATGTTCAACACGATCTTCGCGCTGGGTGAGGATCCGAAGGATGCGAAGGTGCTCTGGACCGGCAGCGACGACGGTCGCGTGCACATCACGCGCGACGGCGGCGCCAGCTGGGCAGACGTCACGCCACCGGGCATGCCGAAGTTCGCGACGATCAATCGCATCGATGTCTCGCGACACGTGGCCGGGCGCGCGTACATCGCGGTACATCGATATCGGCTCGACGACTACATGCCGTACGCCTGGCGCACCGATGACTTCGGGCGGACGTGGACACGCATTGCCGATGGCACTAACGGCATTCCCGTCGACGTGCCGGTGCGAGTGGTACGTGAGGACCTGACGCGCGCCGGCCTGCTCTACGCCGGTACCGAGTTCGGGATCTTCGTGTCGACGAACAACGGCGAACGCTGGCAGTCGTTCCAGCGCAACCTGCCGATCGTGCCGATCAGCGACCTGCAGCTGTACAACGATGACCTGATCGTGGGAACGCAGGGACGTTCGCTCTGGATTCTCGATGACCTCACACCGCTGCAGCAACTCGCCGACGGGGCGCCAACCGGCCCGTTGCACCTGTTCCGCCCGCGTGATGCCGTGCGCGCTGACAAGGGACAGGGCGGTGGTGCCGGCGGTCGCGAGACACTCATTGAAGCGCCGCCGAATGGAGCCGTCTTTCACGTCGCGCTGCGGGACACCGTGACGACGCCGTACACGGTGGAAGTCCGCACGGCGGCGGGCGCGGTCGTGCGCACGCTCACGACGGACACCGCCGACAGCCGGCGACGGCAGCAACCGACGTTGCCGGTGA
The DNA here is from genome assembly GCA_031373905.1 of Gemmatimonadaceae bacterium. GTDB lineage: Bacteria > Gemmatimonadota > Gemmatimonadetes > Gemmatimonadales > Gemmatimonadaceae > JACMLX01. The sequence goes on from JANMNM010000329.1 coordinate 1,311, forward strand.
AGCGCGGCACGCACGCCGTGGTGTGGGATCTCACATGGCCGGGACCACTGCTGGCACCGGATCAGGTGCTGTGGGGATACACGGGCGGCATCCGCGTCGTGCCTGGCGAGTATGAAGTGCGGCTCGTGTCAGGACCATTCGTGCAATCGCACCGCTTCCGCGTGCTCGCTGATCCACGGCTGGCCGATGTGACGGCAGCGGACTACGTCGCACAATTCGAAACGGCGCGTCAGTTGCGCGATACCCTCGAGTCGCTGAATCGCTCGCTCGAGACCATGCGCGGCGTCCGTATGCAGGCGAAGGCAAGTCTGGAGCAGGCCACGAAGGCGGGGGTCGCCGCGGAACTTGCGCCGCTCGCGGCCTCGCTCGACGAGTCACTCGATGCGCTCGAGCGGCTGATGACCGATCCACGGATCAAGGTGGGGTACGACGTGCTCCGGTTCGGCGGTCGCCTCGACAATCAGCTGGCCGAGACGTACGGCAACGTGACCGGTACGAACGGGTACATCCACGGCGGCCCGGAAGGCCGTCCGACGACCGGCGCCGTACAGCGAAGTGGGGAGCTGGTGGGTCAGTGGGGCACGATGGTGAAGCGACTGGAGCAGGTACTCACGGATGAGGTGGCTCGATTCAATGCCAAGGTCTCGGCGCTGGGCGTCGCGCCGATCGTGCTGCCAAGGAAGAAACCGATCGCGTAGGGACCGGCCTGGACCGTTTCGGGCCCACCGACGCGTGACGCATGCTACCCAGGCACGGCGCAATGGAATGGCCGAATCGCTGGCGGTGTCGAATGTGCGGACCGACTGCGTCCCTACTCCCACCGCCAGTTCACTCCTGATAAGGGACTTGATATGAGACACCGCAGGATCTTCTTCGCCGGCGTCGCGCTGATTGCCGCTGCCGTCGCGTTGCCGGCACCAGCGCAGGCACAACCGACCACGCCACCGCTCGGCACGGATCGGCGGGGCCCCGCACAGGGTGGCCCGCAACGGCGTCCGGGTCCGCCGAGCATCGATGAGCGCGTGGCCCGCATGACGACAGAACTCGGCCTGAGCCCGGAACAGGCGAACAGGTTGCGCGGCGCGTTCCTCGCCGAACAACGCAGCATGGACTCCATGTTCGCCCGCCGTGCGGCGGCCCGCGACGCTGAGCGGGCAGCGATGATGGCAACGCAGACGAACATGCAGAAGGCGATCGCCAGTATCCTCACGCCGGAGCAGAAGCTGAAGCACGACGCGATGCGCGGCAGGATGGGCGGCGGCGGTGCACGTGGGCGGATGATGCAACGTGGTGGCCGTATGCCGATGATGGAACCGGGTCACGAGTCGCATCAGGGCGTTCATCATGCGGGACCGCCGCAGGGCGGCCCCCCGCGCGTCGGTCCGCCGGGCGCACGTCCGCCTGAGCCCTGACCTTCCAGTGTGCAGCACAACGATCGCCGCATCGCGGTGCTACACTCCCCGTGATCGAAACCGACGATGATTCCGCACTGGTCGCGCGCGCCCGACAGGGTGACGACGACGCCTTCCGTCGCCTGGTGGAACGACACCAGGCGGCGGTCGCACGCACGGTCTTCGGAATGCTCGGACCGGGTGACGACGCTGACGACGTGGGCCAGGAGACGTTCGTCCGATTCCATCAGGCACTCGGTTCCTTCCGCGGCGAATCGTCAGTGCGCACCTACCTGGTGCGGATCGCAATGAGCTGTGCACTGAACGCCCTCCGCAGTCAGCGTCGCCGGGACCTGCGATTCGTCCGCGACGATGCAGCGTTGGAGCAGGCCATCGATGAGCGGACACATCAGGTGCAGTCCGATGAGACACAGGGTGCTCGTATCCGCGCCGCGCTGGACAAGCTCAACCCGGACCACCGGGCGGTGGTCGTGCTGCGCCTGCTCGACGAGCGCAGCACGAAGGAAGCGGCCGAAGTCCTGCAGGTTCCCGAAGGCACCGTGCTGTCGCGACTCTCGCGCGCGGTGACACAGCTGCGCGTGACGCTGGGCCCCGTCTGGAAGGAGTTCACTGAATGAGCGGCAACACCGACGACAACACCGACAACATCGCCGACGGCACGCCAGTCGTCGAGGCGGATCTGCAGCGCGCAGGTGCACTCCTGCGCAGCGCTGTGCCGCCTGCGTCATTCTCGAGCGGTTTCACCGACCGCACGATGGCCCGGATCGCGCACACCCGCATGGCAACCCATCCAGCCGTGCTCCGCGTTGCGGCGATGCAGCGCAGTTTCCGCATGCTCGCCGCCGCCGCCGCGATTGCGATCGTTGCGCTGGGCGTGCACAACACGCTCATCAGCCCAACCGAGAACGGCACGCTGGTTGAATCGGCGATCGGGCTGGAACCGGTGTCTGCGACTTCAGTCCTCTCGTACACCTCTGAGGTCTTCCAGTGAGGAGCGCGACATGAGCAACGCGGTCCGTGCGTGGGTGCTCCTGATGGTCACGCTCTGCCTCGGCATCGCCATCGGGCTGCTCGGCGGCGGCGCACTGCGCGACCGGCGCATGGCGCGCGTCAACGACATCCGTCGACCCGGCGGCTTCGTGGAGCACGTGCGCGACGTCATTCGACCCAACAGCGATTCGCAGTGGTCTGCCATTCGGCCCGTGGTCGAAGCGATCTCCGGGCAGAACGCCATGATGCGCCGGATGCACGACAGCGCAATGCGGGCATCACTCGACACGCTGCGCGGACGTCTCGATCCGATGCTCACGCCGGATCAGCGCCAGCGGTTGTCGCGGTTCGTCCCCGGGCGACCCGGTGGACCGCCGCGCGGACCGCCGAACGGACGCGAAGGTCCGCCACCAGGTGGCCCGATGGGAGAGCGCGAAGGCCCGCCACCCAACGGACCAGATGACCGACGACCGCCGCCGCCGTGATCGCGCAATGCCGCTGACGGCAGTCCGTCAGCAGGTCCGATGGGTCTGCGCGACGCCGACGTACATGGTCTCACGTGGAGGCGCGGGGATCGCGGGGGCGGTCCACACGCGTGACGAGACCAGCGCGCAAAAGACGCGATGAAGAAAAAAGAACAAAAAGAACTGCCCAAACAATTACGAAATCACTCTGGCAGTTCCCCGCGATTCCCGCGCCCCCGCGTGAGACCGTTTCGGTTGCATGAACGCAGAACCGCGCGCCAACACACCCTACGCCCGAAACCACAGCGCCCGTCAGCGCGCAGAACTCCGGGCCCGCGCCCGCTCCGCCTCGGCCGTCAGATACCCAAAGCTCGCCCACTGCGACTGCGCGCTGACGATTCGAGTGAAGATCGCATCCGCCTGCGCGCGGCGCCCGTTGTAAAAGTGCCAGTTCCCCACGCCGTACGCCGTCGTGATATCCTCCAGATTCCCCTCAGCGCCAAAGTTCTTCAATAGATCCGACTCCTGCAACTCGCCCTTGTAGAGCAGCAGAAGTCGGTGATATGCGCCATTCTCGATCACATCCATGGACGCCGTGATCGGAGTCAGCACCGCTCCGGCCTCTGCATCACGTCCCAGTCGGCGGAGCGCCATGTACAGCCAGTGGCTCGTCGCCACCAGCATGTCCGGATTTCCCTTTGACGCCGCGATGTCTTCGCGATACAGCGGCAGCGCCTTCTCGAACTGTCCGCTCAGATAGTACGCCAGGCCGAGGTGGTAGCGGATGTTGCCTTGCAGCGTGCTGGTGGGGATGTTGCGCGCGTTCGGCTGGCCGTCAGGCTCGACCTGATCCGACGTGCCTTTCGTCATCGTGTATGCGCGTTCGAAATCGGCGATCGCTTTCGGCAACTGCCGTGTGGTCAGGTAGCGATGCCCGCGGTGCCTGTACAGGCGTGCGTCGTTCGGGTGCGCTTCGATTGCCTTGGAGTAGATCCCGATGGCCTCGTTGAAGCGGCCGAGATAGGCAGTGCGACGACCAAGCCAGATCGCTGAATCGGCATTCGTCGGCGTGTGATCGTAGGCGCGCTGTGCCGCTGCGAGCTGAGACTCCATGCGCTCGCGTGTCGCACCGGTTGGTTCGGGACGATAGAGTGGCTGCCCGGTGAGTGACGTCGCTTCGACAATGGAGCTGACACCACCCTTCAGGTACCTGTCAAAGAACGCGCTGATGCGTGCGTGGTAGTCGAGAAAATCCTCGGCCGTCGTGCCAGGCGTCCCGTGACCGGAGTTCATGTAGTTGACCCACGTCACCGGTTTCCCGAGCCGGCGCAGCGCGTAGTACATCTCGCGCGTGTTGTCAGCGGGAACATTCGGATCCTGCGCACCAGTGATCAGCAGCAGCGGTGTCGTGATGCGATCCGCAAAGAAGATTGCCGAGTGCGCGATGTACTTCTGCGGCGCCTGCCAGAGCGTGGCGCCGATCCGGTCCTGGCTCTTTTCGGCGGCGTGAATGTTTCGCACGCCCAGACGCGGCGAGTCAGTGTAGAAGCTGACCATGTCCACCTTGCCGGAGACATTCACCGCGGCGCGAAAGCGGTTCGTCTGCGTGATCAGCAGGTTGGTGGCATACCCGCCGTAGCTGGTTCCGTAGACGCCAAGCTTCGACGAGTCCGCGATGCCCGCCTCGATGAGATGATTCGCTGCCGCGGTGACACCCTTCAGCCAGGCTTCACCCGGATACCCTGTCTCGAACCCCACCGACGGCTTGACGACCACGTACCCCTGCGACGTCAACACATTCAGCGACGCGTCGAACGTATCGTCGAAGAAGTTTTCGTAGATGCTGAAGAGTGTCGGATACGCCTTGCCCGACACGTAGTCGGCGGGCAGGTACGCGACGCCGTATTGCGTCTTGCCATCC
>JANMNM010000044.1:0-8234 GCA_031373905.1 Gemmatimonadaceae bacterium
CGACCGGACGCGCGTGTCACCGCGTGGCCACACCGACACGCGGCGCGCTTCGCGTGGCAATTCAGGGCGTGTCGGCGCTCCGTCGCCGGTCGGCGCACGCCGTCCACGCGTCAAGCGAGTCGGAGACCGCACGCACGGCCAGCGAGTCCCACAACACTGCGTTGCGCGTGGCGCGACGAACGCGTATGACGGTACTCTGCGGCAGTTTCGCGATGTCATGTTGCATGTTCATCCGCCCTTAAGGGCGCACGTAATGCTTTGCGTGCAGGCGCTCGCTGCGCCCGCGCGAGACCGTCTACTCGCGAGACTCACCGCCAAATCGAGCCAGCCAAGCTTGGTCGCGGTGGCCCTGTCTAACCCCACCATATGTGCCGTGAGACGCTCGAAATGGCCTCAGGCGGAGGCGCGCGGATCGCGGGAAACGGGAGCGGGAACGGGAGCGGGAACGGGAGCGGAGATGAAGAAGTCCTATATGGTGGCGCGGCGCACTACCTGTCAAGAACACACGGATTCGCCACGTCACGCGAGGCGCACCGATCACCTTCGGTGTGGCGCTGATCGAAGCTGACGTCGTGTACCGCTCGAATCTTGAATTCCAAGCGCCGAGTGCCACGCGGGCTGCCTGGGCATTCGACCTGCGCTGATGCGCCACGCCGATCTCACCTCTGGAGTGCCAGTGACGCATGCGGCCTGCCGGCGCTTACGTCAATAGTGACCGTTGACAAGCGCAGGGGGGGGGTGGGTAACGTTGCAATGTGATCCTGAATAGCGTTGTAGTCATTGCAGAACCGCACCAGCGATGCCGAGGAGAAAAGGTGATTCCAACTCACGCTCCGTCGGAAAGGCCAGCTTCTGCGGCGTCGCGTGACCACCGCGCGTACTGAGCAAAAGCAACGTAGGGCGCCCCCGGCACCCTTCAGAGCTTGAGCAAACGAAGCATTCCGGTTCAGCAAGAATAGCGTTTGGCCATGTGTCTGCCTGTGCAGAGTAGACGATTCGCTGTGGGCGTAATCTGTCAAGCAACGGTGGAGAAGACGAATAAGAATTCTGCTGTCGCATCGCTCGCGCCGATGCGACGGGCGCATTTGGGCGGTTGCCGCGCAGTCGGCACAAGTTGCTGGTTGCAGCTCTGGCCTCCGACCTCATCGTATGCGGTCGAGCGTGCCAAGCAGGTGCAGATCAATCTCGGTCCTTGTGGGCCATGGTGACTCTCGCCATACGCTGAGCTAGGCAGATACGCGAGATGGCAGACTTGCACGCGGAGAATATGGGTGGCACGAAGTCGACTTTCGTGTCGCACAAACCACGCCTCGTTGGACAACCACGTTTTCACCGGCAACTATGTACTCGACACTCACCTCGCTTTGCGCGTCTTGGCTCATGCGAACGGTTCGGTTCCTACTCTGCGTTGGCATCGCAGCGTGCGGCGGTGACGCGACTGGTGTGACACGCGACAGCCGCGGTCTCGCACCCGACGTACGAGTTTTCGGAGAGCGCGGCGGAGACGGACTCCAATTCGTGACTGGCAATCTGAGTGGCCCCGTCTGTTCACGTAACGGTGATTACTACGTCTGCTGTCCAATGGTTGCGATGCAACGTGCGCCAACGCAACGATTTGATGCGGGTGCATACACCGAGCCACCTTCGCCTGCGGGTTGCCTCGTCATCTTTGCTGCCGGACCGGTCCCGGTCCCCCTGGCGTTCCGATAGGGCCACTCTCGATCCCTCCGGGGCCGCCCGAACCTCCCGCCGGATACCCGCCTCCAGGATGGACGCCGCCGCCGCTGCAAGGATTCGATCCCTTGGGTGGCGGCGGGGGTGGGTCGGGTGGCACACAGCCAGGTCCAGAGCTGCCGGAGCCGGGATGCAACTCCACGCGCGCGCCGGCCGGCAGTCGGCCGCTGTCGCCCGAAGTCGGGCGGATGACGACGGTTTGCACCGGAGGAGAAAGCCCGGAAGTTCGACGAGAAAATGACGAGTTCGAGGCGCTGCTCACGCGGGGTGGGCTGGGCGAGAATGCTCTGGGCGACTTCGCTTTTGAGTGCACGACCGGCTTCGAACCAGACTGCTCTCCGGAACAGAAGCTCGCCGCTCGCCTGTCGCAGATCGGGCCTGCCGCGGTCAATTGGCTCTTTACACTTGGTGGCGACGCGTACTGGGCCATCAAATCGAACCTTACGTGGCACAACGCGACGACGACTGTCGCAACTGCGTCGATAGTGTTTCCAATCGCCATCGCCGCACCAGAAGGAGTGGCTGGCGCCGGCGTCTACGTGACGGCCGCTCGGTGGGCACATGTGGTGAACAGGCACTTTGCAGGCAGCAGGGCTGTGAACGCAAGCAAGTTCTTGGGAAGGTTCAGCAACGAAGCAGGAGTTACCGGGTTGCTGACCGCGGCCCTGAAAACGCCTGGGACAGTGATCGAATACGTGAACAAGGTTGGCACGTGGCAGACAGTCGTCATTCGCACCGTTCAGATGGAGCAAAGCGTCGGCTTCGATCTCTCCAACGGCAACGTACCGACCAACTTCTTCACCGTCATGACGAGTATCGACGGAATGCTGATTACCTTATTTCCCGGCTTCGCAAGCTCGGGTTGGCGGCTGCCGTGACGGATCGTTTGCTGACTGACAAAGCCTGAGGCTCCTCGCCGATGGATCCGACATGACCGCGCCAGCAGATTGAGATGCGCACTACTGCGGGTATAGCAGGGTTGACGAATTGCGCTCAGTGACAAACCCTCGGTCCGGACTCTTATGACCTTGATCGCAATGCGCTGGCGTCACATGCCGCCCCCTACGGGTGAACTCACGGCCGAGACGCAAGTCGATCTCTCTGACGAATTCAATTTCTTCCTCATGGAAACAGCGAGCGACTATCCGGCTGGCTCACAGCTATGCTGGCTGAAGCGCGACGTCGAGCTGGTTGTCCCACCCGATCTGGTGAGTGCGTTCCGCTCAGACCTCGAAGGCGTCGACGCGTCTGCGCGGAGCTTTCCTGACGCGCTCCCAGGGTACGAATCACTGATGAAGGTCGAACTCGAAACACTCCTCTCACTCGTCCGTATGGCTCAGCTGGCCGATCAGTATGTGATTCTTCTCGCGGAGCCGATAGTTTGACGGCCTTCGAGATTGGTATTGGCGACTACACGTACAAAGTGCGCGCGATCCCCAACGGCGTGATCGCCGAGCTGGGAACGGCGATCGAAGCGCTTCGCGACGCTCGGCGAGAATCTGTTGCGCACACATTGTCGTTGAAGTACGCGAACTACGTAGGAAACGCGCGCGCCGAGTCACTCGTGAGCGAACTGAAGGAGGCGGGTTACGTCCTCGCGGCCGCAGTAATCAGCCGCGTACTGGCCGAGAAAGGCGATCTTGAGTTCACTGTCGTCATCCGACCAGTCGACGCAAGGGCCGCGGAGGGGGTCGCCTGAAGCTGGTTCGAGCGGCGATTGATTTCTGACATCTACGGCCCCCACGCGCTCACTTCTTCGTCGTGTCAGCAGCCACTACCGCCCACTGCGGCGACTGCCCGCGCTGCGGACGATTCTCGGCACCCGGCAATGTATCCCGCAGGGCCATCACTTCCAGATGGAAGACCAACTCTTGGCGCAGCGGAATCACCCGAGGGCGTCCAGCCCGTTCATACGCCAGCGGTACCGTAGTTGAGTACTTCAACAGGTTCACTTCAACATGGGATATGGCGGTCATTCGCGTTGTCCAGCTGGAACAGGTTGTAGGCTACGACTTCGCGAATGGCATGGCGCCAACCAGGTACTACTCCATGATTACCACTATGGACGGCATCACCAAGACGATAAATCCGGGATTTCCGGGAGGAAGTTTTCGAATTCCAATTCCGTGATCGAATGAACTCGGCGATGCCCGCTTTGCAAGTTCGCTCGACAGCGCAGGCATTCAACGCAGGGCCGAAGAGATCTCCCGGAAGAGAGCCGTCACTGCTGGCAGCATATGTCACCCAAACCCTCGGAGTGTGTGTGGGACTGATTGCCATGCGCTGGCGGAGTGTGCCGCCGGAACCGCGCGAAGTCGAAATGGAACCGCAATGGACCTCGTCCGCAGATTTCAACTACTTTCTGACGGCGAGTGCCAAGGATCAACCAAGAGGTTCGCTACGCCACTGGCTTCATGCGTGCGCGGCTCTGGTCGTCCCTCCCGACCTGACATCGACTCTCGCCCTGGAACTTGAAGCAGTTGCTACGTTGCCAGACGACCGGTTTCCGGACGCCCAAGCGGGTCTCATTTCAGAGATGAAACTCGAGCTCGTCGCACTCGGGGATTTCGTCCGTACCGCTCAACGCGAAACGAAGTATGTGGTTCTGGACGCGGAGCCGATCGATTGACAGACTTCAGTTTCGCGGTATCCGACCACAGAAGCGTCGTGCGCACGATCCCCTCGGGAGCCGTGCCGGACTTCGACCTTGCGATACAGGCGTTTCGACGCGCCAAGCGGGACTCCGTTGCTCACGCGTTGTCGCTCGAGTTTCCGAACTTCATGTGCCGCGCGCGTGCGGAGGCGCTCGCGATGGAGCTCCTGGAATCCGGATTTCGCGCGCCGGCTGAGGTCCTTGTACGGGCAATGGTCGAAGCAGGCGAACTGGACGACGTCCTCCTCCGGCGAGCGCCATGAAGGGTGAGGTGCGCGTAGTATTCGGAGCGCGTCGCCTTGCGCGTGCGCACAGCCAGTACTGTGCAGCCCAGATGCGTCTCCGTTGCGAACAGTGCGAACGGATGCGCGGCTGCCCGTTCGGCGTCGTGTCGCGCGAGGAGTCGAACTTCGTGCCATCGGTGAGTCAGCCGGTGTTGTGCACATACACGCACTGGCGTTCGGTGACCGGGGCTACCGTGCCGATTGCGCGGTCGAAGTCTCTCAGCGCAGCACCGATTGTTTCGTCGCCGACCAATGGCGGGTCAGCGCGGGCGTACCCGCCTCATCATGGCGCGGCGGCACTCCGTCGCCGGTCGGCGCATGCCGTCCACGCGCCAAGCGAGTCGGATACCGCACGCACGGCCAGCGAGTCCGAGATCACCCCGTTGTGTCCTGCGCGCGCCACGCGCACGACGGCGCTCAACGGTAGCTGCGCAATGAAGCGGTCGCTCTCCGCTCTGGGGATGAGCTGATCCCGGCCTGCGATCACGATCATCGCACGGCCCGGCACGGCGGTGGCATCCTCGATCGGATTGAATGCGAACATCGTGGTGTCGAAGAGTCGCGGGCCGATCGCGCCGGCGCGCGCACGCACGATGGACGAGATGCGCGTGAACGGCGACATGTAGACCGTCGCGGCCGGACTGTTCTCACGCGACACACGGGCAGCAAGCGCAGTGCCCATGGAGTGTCCGACGACAACGATGGGTGCGAGTGAGTCGCCGAGCCGTGCGCGGAGATCGCGATACGCAAGGCTGGCGTCCGCGTACACTCCGTCAGTCGTGGAGCGCCCCTCCGTGCCCCCGAAACCGCGATAGTCCGGAATCAGTACCGAGAATCCGTTCGTCTGCAGTGCGCGGCCGATCTCCAGCATCTCGGAACGATTCCGTCCCTTGCCGTGGAGCAGCAGGGCGCCGCCGCAGCTCGGCGCCGCACCTGACGCGGGCGCCCACCAGGCCAGAAGGCCGCCGGCAGAGTCCACTCGCGAGATCGTATCGAGGCGTGCCGTGTCCCAGCCCCATTGTGCCGGCGTGATCTTGCCGTCGCGCAGCGGGCGACCCCTGAAGGCGAGCTGTTCCGTCAGCGGTCCGCGGATGATGCACCCGCTGAGCACCGTGCTGGCCACCGCTGCGATGGCGAGACGTCGGATGATCCCAGGCAATTCCGGAAGCTTCTTCATGCGTCCGGCGATTCCCGATGTCGCGCCAGCTGTGCCTGTCGGCTGTCACGCATCGCGAACCAGAGCACGATGGCGCCAAACGTGATCGCCATGTCCGCGACATTGAAGATGTAGAACCGTGTACTGCCGAGGCCGATGTCGATGAAGTCCACCACACCGCGATCCCATCGCAACCTGTCCACGAGGTTGCCCAGTGCCCCGGCCGCCACGAGCGCGGTACCACCCAGCAGCACCGGATCCTTGCTCTTCGCGCGGAGCAGCCACACTGCGATCGTCACCAGCATGACCGTAGCGAGCGTCGCGAGGACCCATCGCGAGTGAGCGCCAGCCGAGAGAAGCCCCATTGCGGAGGACTTGTTGTACGCGAGGGTGAACCTCAGCACGTCGCCCACGATGTCGTGTGGCACGTACGCGGGTGACAGCTGGTCAACCGCAACGCGCTTGCTGGCGCAGTCACTGAGGAAGACGCCGGCGAACAGGGGTACGAAGACGCGGGCCGTCGGGGCGGACAACTTCACGGGAGCAACTCCAGGTGTCGGGCCACGTCGCGGGACGGCCGGCGGATGGCTGGTCGGGGGAGCACGCAGGCGCGGCTGACGTCTCTACACTCAGGGAGTGACGAGGTTTCGCTCCTAACCGGGAAATATCTGCGTCGCATTGACCATCCGCGCCCCTCGGCTTCGATTAGGCAGCGTGCGTGGCCACCGGGCCTCGCGGTTTCTCCTCCACGGATGCGTCACATGCCCTCCCTTCGCCGCGTCGCACTGTTCGCCGTGCTTGCGCTCGCCATCCTTGCGCCCGTCTTCCTCGGCGCTCAGGGCCCGTCGCGAACGCCTTTCACTGCCAATCACGCACTCGACATTGCCACGGCGCAGATCGCGGACCTGTCGCCGGATGGGCGCTGGCTGCTGGTCTCTACCGCCCGCCGTCGCGACGGGTTGGGTGTGGACTACCGGCGCGACACGGACCCGACGTACCTGCGGGTCAGTCCGGCGCTGCTCAAGGTGATCGACACGCGCGATGGCACGTCGCGCAATGTGTTTGCCGACGCGCGGACGGTGCGATCGCCGGTCTGGTCGCCCGATGCCAACCGGCTGGCCGTGCTCGTGCTGCGAGACGATCGGCTGGAGCCAGTGATCTGGGACCGCCAGTCCGGGCGCACGCGAACGGTGCCGGTGCCCGCAGGATTCTACGTGGCCGAGAACAGCGATGTACGGTGGACGCATGACGGATCGCGCCTCCTGCTTGCGCTGCACACCGAGGCGTGGAAGAAGGACGTCGCCGCAGAGTTCGCGCGCATGACGCGAGGCCCGGTGTTCGTGCAGGATGGGAGTGAACCATTCCTGGCCTGGGACAAGCTGCGCCGTGAGGGGAACGTGCGGGCGGTGTACAGCATCGACGTCGCCACCTCGAAGGCAACCGAGATGCTCCCGGCGGCGATGTACGCGTCGTACCAACTGACCGAGGATGACTCGCTCATCACCTGGCAGGCCGACATCACGAAGAAGACGGACTATGACGTGATCTTCGGGGCCGAGAACACGCTGCTGGCGCGCCGGCTCTCCGGTGGCGCACCGATGCAGCTGCTCGCGTCAACCAAGGGACTCGCACCGATCTGGTCGTCTGACGGACGCTCGCTTGCATATGCACGGGACGGTCGCGTGTTCGTGCATGCGATCGGCGATTCCGCACCGCGCCAGATCGCGGGCCCCGATTCGGCAACTGCGGCGCGTGCGCCAAGCGACACGTCGCCGTCCGCCCGCGCGGCACGCGCGCTGACGCGATACAGCGTGTTGCGGTGGTCCCCGACGGGCGACGCACTGCTGCTGTCGAACCCCGAGGGACTCTGGCTCGCGCCAACCACGCGTGGCGCGATGACGATGGTCGTGGCGACGAATGACACGGTGATGTCATCGCCGCGTGTTGCACCCGTGGCATGGAGTGACGATGGGCGATACCTCTATCTCTCGTCTGCCTCGCGCACGGCGTGGGAGCGCGGCGTCGTGCGATTCGATCGGACCACGAAAACCATGCAGGTGCTCGCGAAGGACGAGCGGCTGTACGGCAACCTCCGACTCTCGCGCGATGGCACGGTGCTGATCTACTCGGCCGGCGCAGGCAACGCGCCGCAGGACCTCTACGTTGCCGACGCGGGAATGCGCGGAGAGCGGCGCCTGACGCAGCTCAACCCGGCGCTCGCAGATGTATCGCTCGCGCGCACGCGGCTGATCCGGTATCGCGACGCGGATGGCAAGACGCAATACGGCGTCGCGTACCTGCCCGCCGACTACGTGTCGGGCAAGGCGTATCCGACACTCTTCAGCATCTACGAAAACTTCTTCGACGATACGTTCGACGCGTCGCTGAATGTGTTGACGTCGCAGGG
>JANMNM010000071.1:0-4846 GCA_031373905.1 Gemmatimonadaceae bacterium
CGCTCCGGCGTCATGCCGAAGATGGCGACGGAGACGCCGCGCTCCAGATCGAACACCCGCAAGGAACGCGAGTCGAGGTACGTCGCCGGGTCCGTCTCGCGAGAGGTGAGCGCCATCGCATTCCGGATCACCCTGCTCGCCTCCTCTGTTCCGGTTGCGTCGAGCCTCCGGGCAGGCGGAAGCGCGCCATTCATCAGCCCCAGCGCGTCGAACGACGTGAGGCGCTCCGTCAGGAACGCTGGCTCACGGATCGGAAGTCGATTGAACGCGAGGGAGAACGCCGCATGCGTTGGCGTCACGGCGGCCATCACGCCGAGTGCGTCGAACAGGTGGTCCTTGACCTGCGGCGTGTGGTCCAGCCGACTCAGCTCGGCGACGAGAAAATCCAGCCGGCGGCCGGATTTCACGCCGAGTGCATCGAGCAGCTCATCGTTCGAGGATCCCGCGTTCGTTTCCGCCTGCTCCAGCGCTGGCAGCGTGGTCCGGAGCACGGCGTTGAGATCAGGCGCGGATCCCTGAAATCCTTCGAACGTCGCCCGGCAGTGCGGATGGCGGAGCAACCAGCGGAGACAATCGTGCGAGAAGCGCACCACGGCCTTCACGTATGGGAGTCCCACGAAACCTGGTGCCGTACCGTGTGACCTCTCGTGCCGTCTCATGAAAGACGCAATGCGCCGCAGTTCTGATTCAACCTGCGCGAGCATCGCAGCGTCAGTTGGATGAGCACACAGGAAGAGCAGACATGCGTGATACGTGATCAACGGTGCGGAGCGACGCAGTGCGACTGCACGCAGTTGGTGGAGGCACTCCCGGGTTTCCGCGATTGCCTCGCGATCAAACCGGGCATGCACCTTCTGCAGTCGTGCGATGAGATTTTTCGAAGTCGCGGTCACGTGGAGGCACCCTTGCAGCGCGCGGATTCATGGCGATTCACGACGTCCGCCGGGAACGGACTGCCTTCAATACAGCGCTCGCGCAGGCGTCTCGCAATCGTACCGCACGCCGCACGCCGCACGCCGCGACCTGATCGACGCTGTGCACCGCGCCACCGGCATTGCCTGCTCCCAGTCAGAATCGGAGCACCGTGGTCATCTCGCGTCTGGTGATCGCGTGCAAACAAACTCAACAGCATGGCTGCATTGGCTATCATGTCGACCGATTTACAACGCGTTCGCGCTCACGGTACCTTCCGCAGGCACAGGGCGCGCGCAGGATCCCGCACTGTCCGCCAACGCACGTCAGTCGGATACGGTCATCTGCCCAGAGGACTCCCATGAGACTCGACTCGGTACGTGAACTGAAGCAGTCGCTCCCCGCGCAGCTGAATACGATGCTGGCCGGCAGGATGTCAGCCAAGAGGACCAGCAGTGTCGCGGTTGCCAGTGCCGCATCCCTGAGGCGTTCCGCGCCGAGCTACTTCCTTGGCGTCACGGCGAAGGGCAAGAAGGGATACAAACTGGCGGTGCGACTTCAGGACCGCGCACTCGAGAAGAGTGAGCTCGTCGAGCGTATCACGGCGAAGGCGCGGGGCGAGGTTGATGTGCGGTACGTGGGCCGGATCCGGGCTCGCGCGACACCGTGGTATCGAATGAAGCAGCGGCCAATGCTCATCGGTTCATCCGTCGGCTTCATTGCGAATGGCTTCATCATGGCCGGCACGCTTGGCTGCTTCGTTCGATCGAAGACGGGCAACACGCTGTACATCCTCTCGAACAACCATGTGCTTGCGGATGAGAACCGGTACCCGATCGCCGGAAACATCCTGCAGCCGGGCACACTCGACGGGGGCAGTCCGACCTCTGACCGCGTGGCGAAGCTGACGCGTTTCGTGCGCATGATGATCGGACAGCCGAACCTCGTCGACTGCGCCATCGCACGACTGAATGCGAGCGCACCAATCGACCTGCACAGGCTGCGCGGCATCGGGACTCTTGCCGGCCAGCGCGCGGGCGAGCTGGATATCGGAGACGTGGTCCACAAGGTTGGACGGACAACCGGCGTGCGTCATGGCCGGGTCACCGCGTTCGAACTGGATGGACTCGAGGTCGAGTACGACATCGGCATCCTGTCGTTCGACAATCAGATCGAGATCGAAGGCTCCGGGGCACGGTCATTCAGTGATTCCGGTGACAGCGGTTCGCTCATCGTCGATGATGACCTGATGGCGGCCGCGCTGCTGTTCGCCGGCAGCGATCATGGTGGCACGAATGGCAAGGGACTGACCTTCGCGAATCCACTCGCGACGGTGTTGAAGGCACTGAACGTCAGGCTCGCATAGTCGTGGCCGTGACGCTGGCACAGGCGAGAGCCGCGAAGGAATCCGCGAAGGAGGAATTGGCGGCTCTGCCTGGTGTTTCCGGGGTCGGGATATCGAAAATTGGCGACGACTACGTGCTGAAGGTGAATCTCCGGGAGCCGTTGCCCTCGGGCATCTCGGCACCGAAGCAGATCGGAGACGTCGTGGTGCAGCTCGAGGTCGTTGGCAGAACAGTCAAGCGGCGACGGTCGGAGGATCCGACGCGCTGAGCGCTGGCGATGCGTGCCCGTCACCAAACCTGCTGCCGCGCGCAGATGATCCTTGCGTGACCGGGCGGCAATGCCCCGCCCTGGCTCATTCACTGTCCGGAGTTTCGCTAGCCGCAGCGAGTGTTCGTCGTGCGCCAGCGTGCGGTGAACACATTCGCAATCCGGGTTCCGTCGCGCAGCTGCACGCTGTACGACCCCGTCACACTGTTGTCGGCGTTCACCCGCACGATGCTGATCGAGCCGACCACCGGGCCTGCCTGCGACGCCCGCGTCGAGTTGAACTCGCCATAACCCTCGGCAAACGTGTCGTCAAAACGAAACGTTCGACCTCCAATCGAAGCGAGGCCGGTCCAGAGGCGAAGCGAGAGCGCTGGTGTGCCCGCATCGTCGCCGCGCAGCGGCGTGGCCGAGAATGTGAGGCTCACCGCGGGCGCATCCGTTGGCGCAGAGCTGTTCGTGGCGTCAGCGAACCGTAGCGTCGCGTCCGGATCCGAAACGCCGTGCCGGCACCCGGTCAACGCGAGCACAATGACCGTTCGGAGGAAAGGCGATTTGGTGGACGACATGCAACAGGGTTCCAGGACAGGCGTGATGTGTATCAGGTAGTACCACACGCCCCGGTTCAACGTCACGCGGGAACGGCTGACTGCGATTCCCTGTTGACAATCCGTCCGTATGCCGCTGAGTTCTCCGCGTGACCGCAGACACTCCTGCCTGGATCAGCACCGTCCGACCACGGCGACCCGTGGCACGTGGCCTGCTGCTGTGCGCCGTCGTGGCATGCAGCGAGAGTCAGGTGCCGCCGGTAACGTCGCCACCGGTTGTGCTGCCGGTCGTGACATCCATCTCGGTCACGGCCCTGACCTCGTCGCTGACCACCGGAACGACACTCGAGCTGATCGCCACGCCGCGTGACCAGCAGGGCCGCACCATGAGTGCCTCGCTTTCATGGAGCACGAGCAATGCGCTCGTGGCCATCGTCTCACCCGGTGGCGTCGTTTCCGGAATCGGCGCCGGCAACGCGAACATCCGGGCACAGGCCGGTGAGGTGAGCGGCAGCGTCGCGCTCACGGTCAATCCCCTGCCGGATTTCGTGGCAGGACAGTCGTATTCTGGTCGCAATGGCTACATCGAGTACATCGCCGGCAACGCGCCCGTGATCCTCTCGGCGCCCCACGGCGGGGCGCTGCTGCCCTCGACCATTCCCGACCGCGTTGCCAGCGCGTGCGGCGGTTCGGCGACGACGGTCACCGATGGAAACACCGTCGAGCTGGTGCGCGCCATGCAGGAACGTTTCTTCGCGCGGTTCGGCACGTACCCGCATGTCGTCATTTCACATCTCTCGCGGCGAAAGCTGGATCCGAATCGGCTTGCCACAGAGGCTGCGTGCGGCAACCGCGAGGCCAGCGCGGCGCTCGAGGACTGGCACCTGTTCATCGATGCCGCAAAGGCGGCCGTTGTCGCGAAAAGCGGAAAGGGCTGGTACATGGACATGCACGGGCACGGACACCCGATCCCACGACTGGAGCTCGGATACCTGCTGACGGATGCGCAACTGAATCTGACGGACGCGGAACTCGACGCGAGCACATCGTTCGAGAGCCGTTCCAGTTTCTTCACACTGTCGCAAGCCGCACCGTCGTCCTTCTCATCCGCGTTGCGCGGCGGCGCGAGTCTTGGCACCCTATATGCAAACAACGGGTTCCCGGCGATTCCCAGCACCGCCGACCCGAGACCGAACGGTACCGATTATTTCGATGGCGGCGACAACACGCGCCGCCACACCTGTGGCAGCAGCGCGAGTGCGCTTGGCGGGGCAACGAACGGCACCATCTGCGGCGTGCAGATCGAGACCAATTTTGCCAACGTGCGCGACAACGCCATCAATCGCTCGAGGTTTGCCGACGCGACCGCCATCGTCCTCGAGGAGTTTCTTCGCGTGCACTGGGGGCTGCGGCTGACAGCCCCGTAGGCCGCGCGCGCAGCAAACACGTTGACCTACCGCGACTTCACTACCACACCACCCTTCATCACGAATGAGACGCGGGCAAGCAGCGAAATGTCCTGCAAGGGATTGCCCTGCACCGCGACCAGATCCGCCACCTTCCCTGCGACCACGCTGCCGAAGTCCTTTTCGACGCCCATCAACGTCGCGGCATTCATCGTGCCGATCGTGATGGCATCCATCGGCGTCGCGCCAAGAATGTCCACCATGTACTTGAACTCTTCGCCATTGCGACCGTGAATGTCGCTGGTGGCATCGGTACCGAGGGCGAACTTCACGCCTGACTGGTAGGCGTGTCGCAGGCGCGTGCGGCGC
>JANMNM010000081.1:0-6752 GCA_031373905.1 Gemmatimonadaceae bacterium
TCGGCACCCACGCACTCGCACTCGTCGGCACGCGGAGTCCATCGCGTCGCACCAGCGCTTTCGCGAGCGCGACGTAGCGCGTCCGCGTGCGCACGAGCGCATCGCGCACCGCGAGTTCGGCCCGCACATGACGCCGTGCCTCGGAGAGGCGATACGCCGGACGCCACGCGCCCGTTTCGCACGCGTCCATCAGGGTGCGCGCATCGCGTTTATCGGTCTTGGTGCGGCGCGAGCGATTGGCGTACATCGGCGCGTAATTCGGATCGGCGACGATCACCTCGTGGCCGAGCGTTTCCATGTGGCGCGCCACCCACTCGCTCTCCGTGCTGGCTTCGAGCAGGATCCGGGCGGGCGGCCGCCCACCCAACACGGCGGTGAACCGGTCTCGACTGGTCGCGATCCGGCGGTCCGTGATCGTGCCGTCGTCTGCTTTGCTGCACAGCTGGCTCTCGCGCTTGTGCAGGTCCAGGCCGATGATCTCCATGGCGGTTGGCCTCCCGGTCGTGCGTCCCGTCGGCAGACGGTGAGCGCGTGGATAGTGGTGGAGCAGCGGGTATCTCCACGTTACCGTGGAGGCCCAACCGCCGCTTCATACCAACTATCCCGCCTCCAATCCACAAAGAGAAACCGAGACGGACCAACATCAGTCCGTCTCGGCTTTCACCCCTCTGGAAGACACGATGTCACTCGAGGTATCCGTGCCGTCGCAGTGCGCTTCTCATTCCGGCATGACACGCTGATCTGAAGAGCCGCATTTGAGTAGTTCCGTCGACTCCGAGACTTCTGATCAGCTCGACTCCACTTTGATTCACGTGGCCGCTCGAACACGACGCCTTGGTTCCCGACAGGGTGAAGTCGATGGTTCCGTCGCTCGCGACTGCGGTGTCGATATCGCGAACGTGCGCCTCCAGGACCGCAGTGACTTGGTCCACGTAGATTGGAACCGCGGTGAACAAGCCCTCGAAATACTCACTGATGAACCCCGGGCTCGAGTCGGGCAAGAACGCGCGTAGCTGGCCAATGAGGCGTGCCGTTTCCTTTGCCCACACGATGGCGGCACCTGTGTTTTCGGGCTCCCGCTCCCATCTGGTGTGCGCCTGCTCCAAACGCACGAGCGTACCGATAGCATTATCAGCAGACTGGATGTTCGTCAGGTACCCCTTCGCGCGCTCATACTCGTCGGCGAGGCACTGCAACTTGCGACTCGTGTCCAGCTCCGTATCGCCGAGGACCGCCAGTAGATCTGTTGCACTTGGCATTTCATTTCTCCGCGCGTTCAGAGACTCGGGCAACGAGCTGTTCTTTCAGCACACCACCGGCGCGATTGGTCACGGCCGCAGGTACCCCTTTTGCTTCGGCGAACTTCACTGCCGCATCCACGCCGGATTCCAGGATTGTGGTGATCCACGATTTATCACCGATCAACTTGTAGTCCTTGTCCCAGCGCAGGTTGATCCCGAACTCGCGAACGGCGTAGACCAGGAGGTCGTCCTCGATCTTGCTCCTTAGTGCGAATGGCTGCCCCATGATGACGGGATCACCCAACTTGCCACCGATCAGCTGCCATTCCTCGACAGGCGCGTCAGACCAGCCAAGGTTGACCGCGACGGTGCGCTTCTGATAGCGAAGGAATTGCCCACCCTTTACCTGCAGTGCGACGAAGTCCCCGTGCTTGATCGCATCCTTCACGCCTGACGCGCGAACCAGCGTGATGTTGCCTCCTGCGTTCTTGCCGTCCCAGACAAGATTGATCCCTGTGTCGCGCGCGCCATAGGCGATACTCTTGCCGTCTTCGTTGTTCTTGAGTCCATAGGCCTGTCCCGACCGGATGGCACCCGCCGCTCCGGTAAGCTGCCATTGAACTGGATTGCGTCGCTCTTCAGACATGTCACTCCTTTGCGCCCGCGTGAGCGCGATGGTTGTTCTGCCGTTCCACGGTGGAGCGGTCAGTGCGATGTCCTGCGAGATCGAGGATACCGGCCGCAAAAGCGGGCGTATATACGTATGTTGACGTAGACGGGAGCGGATTCGACGTAGGTGCCCGGCCTCGGCCCTCACTATCAGGTCGACCACGTCTGCGTCGAGGTCCTCTCTCATTCGCTGTCGCTGCGGTCCGCCGGACTACGTGGGGTCCCGTCTTCACCAAAAGCGTGGAGCCGCTCGTGCGGCAGGCCACGACGTGGCGCGATCGTCCGCGGCCGTCCACGGCAACTGAGGAGGTCGCGCTGTACGGCGAGTACCTGTCGACCGATCCCGAGCTCCTGCCGGCGCTGCCGACGATTGCCATCGGCGTCGGCACCGACGAAGACCATCGAGGTTCCGTCCGGTGCCATAGCCATCAGCGCCCCGACCTCGGACGTGGGAAGGAGGTTCACGCTGGGCGGCAGTTGCACGGCGAACCGCACAACGTCCTTCGACACGTGCGGCGGCGTTAGCGGACGGCGCATTCGATCTCACGATCGCAGATATCGGAACCGGAATATCCGAAGTGTTCCGGCAGCTCACCGTCACCGCGGGTGCACGACGCATCGATACCGTGCTCGCGCGCGATTCGGTGCTCGTGCGCTGCGCGGTGCCCGACCCGCTGCCGACGGTGCCGGTCGGCACCAGCACGGGAGCCGCGACGCCTGGTGCTGCCGCTGATGGACTGGCACTGGTGGCGTCGGACTTCATGCCGCCGGGCGGTGCCGTCACCTGCGAGGGGCTGTTCGCGCTGGAGCGGCTGGATCACTTCTCGCTGCTCTGCATTCCGCCGTATGCAGGGGCGGGTGACGGGGTGGATGTGGATGGGAGTGTGGTGGCGGTCGCGGCTGCCTACTGCGAGGCCCGCTGCGCGATGCTCATCCTCGATGCGCCGAGTGGGTGGACGACGTCCGAGGCCGCACTCGAGGGCGTGAGCACGCTGGTGACGGAGAGCCGAAACGCTGCGCTCTACTTCCCGCGGCTTCGTCAGCCGAACCCCGCGCGTGGGAACCAGATGGAAACGTTCGCGGCCTGTGGCGCGGTGGCTGGCGTCTATGCGCGCACCGATGCGGAACGCGGTGTGTGGAAGGCGCCTGCGGGTCTGGAAGCGACACTGTCCGGTGTGCCGGAGCTGGCGTTGTCACTGACCGACGCCGAGAACGGAGCGCTGAATCAGCGTGCGGTGAACTGCCTGCGGGCGATGCCGGGGGCGGGACGCGTGGTCTGGGGCGCGCGCACGCGGCGCGGGGCCGACGCGCAGGCGGATGAGTACCGGTACGTGCCGGTCCGCCGCACGGCGCTGTTCATCCAGGAGAGTCTGCGGCGTGGCTTGGCCTGGGTGGTCTTCGAACCGAACGACGAGCCGCTCTGGGCACAGATCCGGCTGACGGTCGGTGCGTTTCTCCACGAGCTGTTCGTGCAGGGCGCCTTTCAGGGCAGTACGCCCGCGCAGGCGTACTTCGTCACCTGTGATGCGACGACGACCACCGTTGACGACGTGGCCCAGGGTGTCCTGTCGCTCGTGATCGGCTTCGCGCCGCTCCGGCCGGCGGAGTTCGTGATCATCCGAATCCGGCACCGGGCGGCGCAGCGCTGATCGTGCGTCCGTGCACCGCGTGATGCGGTTCCGCCGGGTTTGTCGGCCGGGGAATGGCGCGCGGCATCCATCGATGACGCGCGCGCACTGGGCGTGATGCGCCCGCTGGACACCGCTGCGGACGCCTGATGCGCTAATCAGGCCGGTGAGCTCTCGCGCCCTGATCTCGTGAACTCACGGCACGAGCGTGAAGGCAGCGCAATGCCGTGGGCGCACGAGACTGAAGTGCCGGCGATCCGTGGTCAGGATCTCGCGCGCGCCAAGTCGCTCAGCGGTGGCGATGACGGTGGCATCGACGAAACCGATCGGCGTGTCGCCGTAGTCCTGCATGACTTCGGCGGCGCGTGTGATGTCGGCCGGCTCCGAAGGCTCGACGGTGAATGTGCCATCGGCGAGCGCGCGAACGAACGCCAGTTCGGCGGTAGCGCTGATCCGTGTGTGCAAGAGGTAGCAGACTTCAGGCACGACGGCGAACGGTACGACGATCACACGGGGCTCGCGCGTCCACCACGCTGCCACTCGCCGATGCCAGGCGTCATCGCGATCGATGAGCGCGTAGAGCGGACCGGTGTCGGCGACGATCATCCGTGCGGGTCGGGCCAGAGCAGATCATCCACGCGCTCCGAGGTGTCAGCCTTCCCGCTGGCGAACTGGCCGGCAATGGGTGGGAGGGGTGTTGGCGTCTGGGGGGTGTCGAGGTAGAGCGCGACCGCTTCCCTGACCAGCGCGGCGGCGCTGACGCCGGTTCGCTGGGCTGCCTTCTGCAGCCGGAGGAGGGTGGCCTCGTCGAGGAAGATGGTGGTGCGCTTCATGCCATATATATGCTGGGCATATATATGGCGGTCAAGCCCAGCCGATCTTTGCTTGCGGCGCCCGGGCCAGTATCTCGGCAGGGTGCGGTGGCTCGAGCGGCTCGGCTTGTCCGTCAGGGCGCGGATGCATGCGCTGCAGTCTCGCCAGGATTGTGTATTGCGGAATGCGGCGAGGCGAGGAAGTACAATGTCCCAGGCCTCGCCGCTCTTTCGGTTGGTGTCCGACCATCTGCACCGACCGCAGACGGTCTACGATGACCGCTTCGCGCGCGAGTATGGCCCATGGCGTCCCGTGGTCGCGCAGGTCGCCGACAAGTGCCTCGCCTGCGGTGTTCTGGAGCACGGCTTCGCGCGCATCCGCTGCGACGCCTGCGCGCACGAATCTCTGCTCGCGTTCTCGTGTGAGTGGCGCGACTTCCGCCCGAGTTGTTCTGCCCAAGCGCCTGGCGATCTGGACCCAGCGGCTGGACACCACACTCATCGCGCCCGTGCCGCACCGGCAGGTCGTACTCACGATCCCGAAGCGACTGCGCGCGTACGGTCTCTACCGCCGACGCCTGCTCGGCGAGATCGCCCGGGTCGCCACCCGCATCGTCACCGCCGCTATTCGCACGCTGACCGGCGAGCTCGCACTCGCCGTCGGTATCGTCGCGTGCCTGCAGACGCACGGCTCCCGTGCGAACTGGCATCCGCACCTGCACCTGCTCGTGACCGGCGGCGGGTTCCGGCCCGACGGGACGTTTGTGTCATGGCCGGTGCATGACATCGCCCGCTTGACCGAGGCGTTCCGCAGCGCCGTGCTCCGGTTGTTCGTGCGACTGGAGCTGTTCGATGAGGAGCAGGCCGCCGGGATGCTCACCTGGCCGCACTCCGGCTTCCATGTCTATACGGCCCCGTCTGGGTGCCTGAAGACGATCGCGCCTTCGCCACCCGGCTCGCCCGGTACTGCGCGCGGAATCCGGTCGCACAGGAGCGCCTGACGTACGACCGGGCCGCCAAGGCGGTGACGTACCGGTCGGACAAGTGCGAGGGGCCCACGGCCGGCACCGAGATCGTGAAATCACGGGGCCGTACTGAGGCGACGTGGATTCCGCGTCGATGACGGCGAGGAAATCACTCGCATTTTCGGCCGAGTCGCCCGCCTGGACGTAGAGGTAGGACGGCGCGGAGGTCGCCCTGGGTGTCGACTCCCGTGAGCACGCGGCGGAGCCAACGAGCAGGAAAACGAGCGCGAGTCGTCTCATGCGAGGCGTGGGAAGTGTGAGGAAATGACAGAATGCTGCCGAGCACTGTGCGCGCCGAGTGGAGACGATCCTGTCGTCGAAGACTGCAGCGCTGCCCTTCCGAGCCGCTCATCAGGAGTGATGCGACTGTAGCGCCGGCCACCGAGATCGCAGATGATCGCGCCGACGACACCAGCGATTTGATCGTAGTCTCCTTCCTCCTGCGTCAGTGCCTTGATCCCGCTGGCGACTCCCGTCGCAGCCGACACGCTGTACCAGGAGCCCCCGGAGATCGTAACCGCTTGCATCATCCGCGCTTCGTAGGCATCGCGACGAGCGAATGCGTTCGATTCTCCCGGCGCGCCTCCTCTGACATCGACTGCTCCTTTCACTCCTCTCGGGAATGAGAAGACGGTCGTCCCAGTCGGTCCTTCATCGCACTCGGCGGTACCGACGAGCATGCCGGGGAAGTCGAATCGCAGCACTCGTTCGCCGGTGTGAACCATTGGCACTGGAGCTGCAGGGACTTCGAGGCACTGGACGCGACAGCGTGAGCGATAGTCCCAGCGCCGCTCGTAGGGCGCGACGACCTTGTCGGGTGGCGGCTCGAGGCCACCCATCGCTACGGCGAGTGGTAGTTCGGGTTTCCGGTCTTCTCGCTGAGCGGGACGATGACGCATTGCCGGGGGCCGTAGTTCTCGGATCCAACGGGAAACCGGCCCGTCGGGAACAGGTCGGTGCCTGCCGCGGCGTAGCGCCGCAGGTCGCCGAGCCGCTGGCCCGTGAGATAGAAGTCGATCCCGCGCTGCCTGCGGAACTCCGACAGCAGCGCGGGCCCGCTGAGCGTGACCGGCGGCTTGCCCCCCACGCTCCGCCGCGCATTCACGAATGTCAGCATCGCGGCGTTGGCACCGTCGGCCTCCACACCGATGTATCGCGCTTCCAGCCCGCTCGCAAAACGGATGTGCGTCGCCACCTCCACTGGCTGCGCCGGTCCGGTCGCGCTCCACCCGCTGTACATCGACGGCTTGAGCGGTGGCAGGATAGGATTCCCGTTGAGCGACTGCCGAGCCGCCGTGGGCTGTGGGATGCGCACGTCGCTCAGCCCCTGAAACACGGGATGGATTCCGAGAAAGGGCTGCGATGCCCGCGTGGCCA
>JANMNM010000113.1:0-1504 GCA_031373905.1 Gemmatimonadaceae bacterium
GTTCCCAGTTTCGCGAGTTGCGACTTTGCACTCCGCTCGATCGAATCGATCGTGGGCACGAAGGTACGCACGCCAAGGTCAGCCAGCTCGTGTTGGACCGTCGTGACCGCGCGGATTTCGGAGTCCAGCGTCGGAATCAGCACCGTCACCCCGAATTCGTTCACGATCGTGCGCATCCGTTCGAGGAACGCGTCGCTGCCGGCCGAAGGCAGCGGCAGGATCGATCCGCCACCGAGCAATCCGGCGGCGTAGAAACCGGGGTCCAGCGGATCGTAGCCGAGTCCGATGATCCGGCCCTGGAACGCCGGATCCAGTCGGAGTGCGCGCGCGACGGGAACTCCCGGTGCCGGATTGTCCGTCGCGTTCATGCCGGTGACGGCAATCGTCGCCGTCAGTGGCGTGCTCATTTCACCAGACCGTATTCGCGAAGTCGGCTGAGCAGCTCGTACACATCGCGAGCGGGATCGTCATCGGCGTCGAACTCGAAATCACGATGCAGCGCCTCGATGACCGCTTCCGGTGTCGCCCCCTCCTTCAGGGAGCGCAACGCGTGCAGTGCGGTGCCGTTCACATTGTACGTGTGTCCGGTCATCGGGTCGAAGACGAAGCCGGCATCGGAGATCGCGAGTTCGCGGAGTCGTTCGGCGTTCATTGCGAGTGCTGTGGCGAGGGTGGCTGACACCTGCATCATTGACCGGTTGGGCCTGCCAAAGGTAGGACAACGCAACGCCTGCGTCCCCCCATCCACGCCGATCATTCGACGCGAGTCGCGGGTCCGCCTGACCTGTCGCGCGCGACGAGGTCAGCCTGATCGACGTAAACACCTGTCCTGCAACGTGTTACAGCACAGTGAGCGACGCACCAGCCCGCACCTGCCCGCTCACTTCCAGCCTGACGCTCGCAGCGCCAGATCCGCCACACTGACAGGGCACCGCTCGATGACGGGATTCGTTGATAGATTGCTGTGTTCGCGGCACGGATTCCTGTATCGAGGATATGGACTGAATGACGGCGTCTTCGCTCTATCAAGGCCTGAAGGACATCAAGCTCACCACCGTCCGAAAGGCGCTCTCGGAGGCGTCGTTCAAGCGATCCGCCCTGCGCACCTTCGGCGCGTTCGCTTTCGATCTCGTGCTGTACCTGGGCTTCATGTGGGGCGTGTTCGCCGTTGATGCCTGGTGGGCGAAGCTGCTGTGTGGTCTGGGCGCCGGCTGCGCCGTGGCCTTCATGTTCGTCTGGGCCCATGATGCCGCCCATGGTGCGCTGTTCGAGAACGACTGGGTCGCCGAAGTGCTTGGCACGGTGTTCATGCTGCCGTCGCTCAACATGTACCGGCTCTGGTGTCACGGTCACAACCGCGTGCACCACGGTTTCACCTCATTCACGCCGGTGGACTGGATCTGGCGTCCGATGACGCCGGCGGAATACGCCGAGGCCCCGTGGCACACGCGGCTAGTGTATCGCGCCGAGCGCACGCCCTGGGGCTGTGCGCTGCACTACATCA
>JANMNM010000159.1:0-4018 GCA_031373905.1 Gemmatimonadaceae bacterium
ACCAACCGCACCAACCGCACCACCCGGCACCACCTGCCGCTGACTCACTCGCTCCGCAGAAAAGCGTTGCCGAATGCGCACGGTGCGTTCGAGTTCGTCGCGCGCCTGAAGCACCTTGCGCCGGAGGTTGGGCGCGAGCGATGGGCGCGCAGAGAGCCAGTCGTCGATCTGCCGCAGTGACTCAGGCGACGACTGCCCGCCGATCGTGGCACCGAGCCACGAACCAAGGAAGAAGATCCGTCGGTTGCGCTGGATCCAGGGCAACGTGTCGAGTGACGGGATGAGGAATTGCTGCGTGAGCGCCGACTGCTGCGTGTTGTGGAACGTGCCCAGGCTGGACGTGACCCATTCCTCGTTGAGCGTGCTGTCGGCAAACCAGCGTGTGAAGTAGTCGCGCTTGGTCGCCGCGTCCGGTGCCGCGGCGCCGGCCACGAACCGCAACCGGCGGCCCTCGCTGGTCGAATCCCGGAGCGCTTCGGCCGCCAATCGCGACGAGGCGGTGCCAACGCCGTTCGCGACCAGCCGATTCACGATCGCCCAGCGCGATGGCGCGCGGAGCGGCAGGCCCGCGGCCGAGTCGGCGTCAAGCCACGTGTCGATCCGCGCGAGCGCGGCGGTGGTGCGGGCCGCGCCGATGAAGGCGTCGAAGTGCAGCTTGCGAAGCCCATAGTTCAGGGTGGTGTCTGTTGCACCGCGCAGCAGCAATTGCTCGAACTGCGGCAGCTGCGCATGCGTGGCGGGATCGCCGCCATATCGCGAGATGGCCGTCGCCACACGCCCAATGAGACTGGATGCGATCTGCTCGTCACGCTCGGCTGGCAAGGCGCGCATCGCCGCCGCCGCGTACCGCATCGGTGACAGGCGCGCCTCGCGCACCAGGTCCCACATTGCGCCCCACAGCATCGCGCGCAACAGGTCGTCCTTCACCGTGCCGGCGTGTTGCTCCAGCCAGGTGACGCTGCCCGAATCAGGGAGCACGATCGCGTAGCCGAAGTCGCCGTCGTTGGCGAACACGAACGCGGGCGCGCGCCGTCCTCCCACGGCGCTGATGACGGTGGAGCGCGTCGAGAACTCCACCGGAATTCGCACAGGCGGCGCATCGGTGTAGTAGAGCAGCAACGACAGCCGCATTGGCCACGCACCCGCTCCCGAGAGCGTCGGCTGCGCCGGTCGCTGCGACAGCGTCAGGTTCGTGATGCGTCCGGCGGAGACGGACAGCGACTGCTCGACGATCGGCATCCCGGGTCGCAGGATCCATTGCGCGCCCCACGCCGTCAGGTCACGCCCGGAGGCACGGCTGATCGCACCGAGGAGGTCGCGCCACGTCGCGTTGCCGTACGGATGTTCGGCGAGAAAGCGTCGCACACCACGCTGGAAGTTCCGCTCGCCGACCAGGTAGTCCAGCTGCCGCAGGATCCCTGGCGCCTTGTTGTAGACGATCGGGCCGTAGTTGCTCTTCGCCTGCTCCAGATTGTCCAGTTCCTGCCAGACCGGTGTGGTGCCCGCGGTCGCGTCGGTGCCGTACGCCACTGGCTTGTTGCGGAGATAGAACGTCTTCCACGGCGCAGCGGCGGGTGTGATCGCGGCCTGCATCTTCGCGGCCATGTAGGTCGCGAAGCCTTCCTTGAGCCAGAGGTCGTCGAACCACTGCATGGTGACGTAGTCGCCAAACCACTGGTGCGCGACTTCGTGGAAGATCGTCGCCTGACGGCCGAGCAACTGCGATGCGGTGGGTCGTTCGCGATAGATGAAACTCTGCTCGTTGTAGAACACGGCGCCCGGATGCTCCATCCCGCCGAATGGAAACGCCGGTGCAAGCAGGAAGTCGTACTTGCCGAACGGATAGCGCACGCCGAACCAGTCGCCGAGCCATTGCAGCGCCTGCGTGTTCATCGCGATGAGCGAATCCGCCTCCGCCTCCTTCAGGCGCGACGCACGTACCCACATGTTCACCGGGATGGGAGTGGCTCCCGTCGCGAGTGATCGCATCCGCGACACGGTCTGGTACGGCCCCGCCGCGAACGCGATCAGGTACGTGCTGATGGGCCGCGTTTCGGCGAAGTGGTGTGTGATCGCTGTCGCAGCGGTGTCACTGCGCATCGCTGCGCCATTCGCAAGCACGGCCCAGGCACGCGGCGCGGTGATGCGCAGTGTGACGCGGGCCTTGAGGTCAGGTTGATCGAAACACGGGAAGAGCAGGTTCGCGTCCGACGGCACCAGCAGTGTGTAGAGATAGTCGCTGCCATCGGTCGCATCGCGGGAGCGGATGATGCTGGCGCCGGCCGCAGCGATCGGTGCGACGAACGAGAGCTGAATCTCGTTAACGCCGGCGCGCGTGTACTGGCCCGGAATCCGGACGTGTGCGCGATTCCAGGCGCCGGTATCAGCGGCATCGAGCGCAGTGCCGTTGGCGACGATTCGCGATACCGACCGCCCGCGAAAGTCGAGAATCACCTCCCGGGCGGCCCGCTGCGTGAAACGAACGGTGACGGTACCAACGGCGCTGTCAGCCGCCGTGACATCCAGCGACAACGCGTACGTCACATCGCGCAGCGTGGCAGCGCGTTCCGCGGCGAGAAGATGCGGAACGCCCTGCGCCATCCGCGGATCCGGCGTGTCACGCGTCGGCGGAGCCTGCGCCGACACGTCTGCTGCGACGAGTGCACAGAGATACGCCGCAATCGCCGCAGTGCGCGTCACTTGTTCGGAACGTCTGGAATCGCGATCGGCGCCTGTCCCGCAGCCACCCGCGATGCGTTCAGTGCGGCCAGCCCTGTCGTGCGCAGCATGTTCCACTGTGCCATCGCCATCGCGAGCTGCTGACGCGCCGACGCGCACGCCGCCACCTGCGTGCCCGTGGGTGCGACATCCGCAGTCTGCATCGTCATGGCCGCGGCCATCGCCGCCTGACTGGCAGCGGTCAGCGTCGGCGTGCCCGTCGCGGGGCCGCGGCGACGGAATCGCACGCGGCCGCGCGGTGTTTCCGGTGCAATCGAGTCCACCCGCGCCTTGAACGCAGCCGCATCCGATCCAGACATCCCGGCCAGCGCCGCCGAGAGTGCCCGCGCACTGCGGTTCGCATTGTAGGCGCCGATCGAGCCGGCCCACATTTCCCGTGAGAGCGTTGCGATCTGTGCCAGCGCGGTCGCCGACGTCCTCACGCGCGGATCAAGCTTCAACGTGAGTGGCTGCGTGTAGCGCGTGCCATCCACGGTGAGCCGCACGGTGTAGGTACCCGGCGGCGCCCACGGCGCGTTCACGGTCGGATACGTGCGATGCGGCACGGCACCCGTGGCATCGTCATCACCATTGTCGGCGATGTCTTCCGGCGGGATCGGGTCGTAGTGCAGATCCCAGGCGAAGCGATGCATGCCGGCCTTCGTGGACAACTGGATCGGCGGCGCCGGCCAGTACAACGGCAGGCCGCAGAAGGTGGCCGTCGGTGTCTTCTGGCACACCGTGTTGTACCCCGGCAGGTCGAAGGCCGGATGTGGATCGAGCACGGGCTCGTTGCTCGAGTAGCTGCGCACGACCTTGCCGGCGGCGTCGAGAATCTCCAGTGTCACCGGACCCGATGCGTTGGACGCAAGGCGATAGTCGATGATGCCGCCAGGCATTGGATTCTCGCCGGCCGGCACTTCCGGGCTCCATGGCGTGGGATCGTTGGTGGCAAATCGCACACGCAGCGCTGTCGGCGGCTTGAAGAGATACGCGGCGGTCGCAGCACGAGCAGCCGCGGACTGACGCAGCGTGGTGATGTTGTCGAGAATCCAGAAACCGCGGCCGTGTGTGCCCGCCACGAGATCTGCGCAATGGCAGGTGCTGTCGTCCTTGACGTGGATGTCGCGCACGGCAATCGCCGGCATGTCGAGTCGGAGCGATTCCCAGTGATCGCCATCGTCGTACGAGACGTACACCTGCCGGTCCGTGGCGGCGTAGAGCAGGCCTTTCTGACGAGGGTCTTCGCGGATCGAGTTCGATGCGGCACCACCGGCGATGCCGGTGTTGATCTCGGTCC
>JANMNM010000189.1:0-17904 GCA_031373905.1 Gemmatimonadaceae bacterium
ATCGATCACGGAGAGGTGCGAGGTGAAACTCGTGTTGGCCAGATCCAGTGAGGCTCCCGACGCCTCGCGGCCTGACGGCACCGGCTCGGTCACGCTCGCGGCGGGATACGGATCGAGCGCGGCGCATGCGGACGGTCCCGCAGTCGTCTCGAACGCGTTCGGGTCACCGGCAACCACGGTATCGACCATCGCGCCACCAACAAGCGTCGCACGCTGCGCGGCGAACCCCTGTTGCGACACGCCGCGCGCTGGTACGCGGAGCGACGTCGGGTCTCCACGCCAGCGATTGGCGTCGGCGTTGCCCAGGCGCATCACGTCCGCGAGTCTGGTGACGGCCGACGGTTGATCAGTGAAGCCCTCTGCCGTGCTCATGCCGGCGGCGTCGGCGATCTGCAACATCTCCAGCACCGCCGCTCCACCCATCGGCGGCGGAGCGCCGAGGACGGTGAAGCCGTGCCACGCGGCACACAACGGCCGCATCGGCATCACGGGATAGGCGGCCAGGTCGCTCACCTCGATCAGGCCGCCCAGCGATTTCACCTTGGCCGAGAGCGCCTGCGCGACGGCGCCGGTGTAGAACGCGGGCGCACCATCACGCGCGATGGCATCGAGCGTCGCGGCAAGTTCCGGCTGGACCAGGAGCTCGCCCGGCCGCAACGGTTCACCGCGCGGAAGGAACCGGACGGCGGCAAGCGAGTCCGTGATCAGTCGCGCGCGTGAGGCGGTGATGGTTCTCGAGAGGAGTGGCGAGACGATGAACCCGTCGCGCGCCAGTCGGATCGCCGGCGCCATGACCTGCGCGCGGGTCAGCTTGCCCCACTTCGTATGCGCGTCGAGGATGCCGGCCACCATGCCTGGCACGGCTGCGATCCGGCCGGGCGGCGTGCGAACCGTGGCGGAATCCTGCCGGCCCCACGCCGGCGACGCCCCCGAGCGCGGGTAGAACGAGAGATGTTCCGCGCGCTTCGTGTTGGCGTTGTAGTAGGTCATGGCACCGCCGCCGCCGAGGCCGGTCTGCGAAATGTCGGTCACCGACAATGCGAACGCCGTGGCGGCAAACGCGTCGATGGCATTGCCTCCGCTGCGGAGCATCTCGGCTCCCGCCGCCGCGGCATCCGCGTGTGACGCAGCGACCATCCCGCCGCGGCCCTCGACGCGCTTGGAGGCCATCGGGCTCACGACCGCCGGAGCGCCCTGTGGGGCGCAGCCGCCGAGTGTGACAGCTGCGTACACCGCGACGCACAGGTGACGGCGAAGCAGGGTGGACACGGGAGCACTCTCTCTTGTGACGAAGGGCGCGATCAGGCCTTCGGTGTGAAATGACTGAGAAAAACGCGTTCCTGTGACGTCAGGCTGCCAAGTCCGGTCGCCTCGATCTTGGCGACGATGCGCAGCACTTCGTCATGATTCACCTCGTGCACCTTGGTCATGTCAACCCGTTTCCAGTCGCCGACCTCGATGCGGTTCGCCGCTGGCCCTTCGAGTTTCTTTTCCCACTGTTTTGCGGGAAGATTCTTCTCGATGTATTTCAGGTACAGCCACGCGCCCACGTATCCGCCAAGGTGCGCGAAGTGCGCCGTATTCCCGCCGCCGGAAAAGCCGCCGAAGATCGACAGCGCGGTCATGATGATCACCAGCATTCGCGCTTCCACCGGGACGATCCCCCAGATCAGGATCTTCACGCGCGGAAAGAACTTGGCAAACGCGAGCTGAACTCCGAAGATCGCGCCGGAGGCGCCGACGATGGACGCATACGGCGTGAAGAGCAGCGAGAGCAGCCCGCCGATGATGCCCGAGATCATGTAGAGCCGAATGAACTTCGTGCCACCAAGGATGACCTCGATTCGCGGCCCGAAGATCCAGAGGCTCAGCATGTTGAAGAGGATGTGCGAGAATCCGACCGTGCTGTGCGCGAACATGTACGTGATGATCGTCCACGGCCGTTGCAGCAGCAGGGCCGGGACCAGTGCCAGCGACCCGGTCGCGGCCGGAATCGACATCTGGATGAAGAAGACGAGGATGTTGGCGATCAGCAGCCGGGTGATCCAGGGTGTCATGCCTCAAGAGTAACAGGCCACGCCGGACTGCCGCACGGTGGCTCCCGGCGGCGGCCCGGCGCGCCCGGAGGCCCGGCAATCGAGGTGCGAAGGGAGTGCGGGCCGTCCATCACGCGCGCCCGCCGGTGCCACTGCTCTTGCGCTGCTCCCCTCCATGCGGCAGCATCGGCACCACTGCAACGAGAGATCAGCGGTGTTCCGCTGGTGACGCATCATGCCAGGGAGGCAGAACAGATGGCGCGCTACACACTGAGCGAACGGATCACGTCCGACGTGCGGGCTGTTCCCTACCGCCGTCAGACCGGCGATCCGGTGCACAGGCCGCTGCGCGTGTACACGCAGGACCCGGACGTGTCCATCTTCGACGCACCGGTCACCGTGGCGCAGGTTCCGTGGGAGCCCCTCACGCCCGGTCCGTGTGGTGCGCTGTTCGTCGTCCGAGACCACGATGAGACGCTCGGCAAGACCCACTTCCCGGTGGATCTGGACAGCGCGGAGGTGCTCCGCGGCCAGGGACTGTCGCCGTCCACGTCGGATCCGCGCTTTGCGCAGCAGATGACGTACGCGCTCTCGATGCTCACCTTCGAGCGATTCTCACAGGCGCTCGGTCGCGTGCCGGAGTTCGAGAAGACGCCTGATCTCCGCGGTCGACTGACCATCAGGCCGCATTTCGCGAAGGAAGACAACGCGTTCTACGACAGCGAAAGCGGGCGCCTCGATTTCGGCTACGTCGTCGCCACGTCCGACGCCGGACGACGGATGCAGAAAGGCGCGATCGTGTACACGGCGCTGTCGCACGATGTGGTGATTCACGAGACGACGCATGCGTTGCTCGATGGCATGCGACCGTTCCTGCTGCTGCCGTCCAATCCGGACGTCGCGGCCTTCCACGAAGGCTTCGCGGACCTTGTTGCGATGCTGATGCGGTTCCGCCATCGCGCGCTGGTCGAGCGCGCGATGCAGGACTCCGCGACAGGTCTCACGTCAAACCTGCTGACGGAGGTGATGCGTCAGTGGGGACGGAGCGAGGGGACCGGCCGCAAGGCGCTCCGTCACGTGCTGCTGGAAGAGGGTGACTCCGATGCGCCCGTGCAGCGGAAAAACCGCTACAATCCCCGCGGCGAAGCGCACGACCTGGGAGCGGTGCTGGTCGCAGCCGTGTTCGAGGCCATGAACCGGATCTTCCAGCGGCGCACGAGTCATCTCCGGCGGCTGGCCAGTGTTGAGCACGCGCCCGAGCCATCGATCATCGCACTGCTGTCGTCAGAGGCGCAGAAGGTGGCCTCGGAGTTCCTCAACATCCTCATTCGCGCCGTCGACTATTGCCCGCCGATGGACCTCACGTTCGGCGAGTTCCTTCGCGCGGTCATCACCGCGGACTATGTCACCGTTCCGGACGACCCGCTTGGCTATCGCGAAGCGCTCGTGTATGCGTTCCGGCGCTATGGCATCCGGGTCAATGGCGTGGCCGACCTGACGGAGGAATCACTGCGGTGGTTCTCGCCGGAGATCTCCCTGCCCCCGGTGCCTGGCCTGGCGTTCGATGAACTGGTGCACAAGTTCGAGCCGGGCTGGCCGGTGTCCACGGAGGAGCGGACACGTCGCGCGCAGGCGCTCGGCGACTACATCACGCAGGCCGGCATGCATCGGTACTTCGGCATCATCGAGCCAACCAGCCGCAATCGTGCCGAGCGGCCGGAGATCCAGTCGGTGCGCACGATGCGCCGGCTGACGCCGGACAAGGAGTTGAACTTCCACGTGGTCGCAGAAGTCACGCAGCGGCGGAAGACGGCGCGCGGTGAGTGGTTCTACGGTGGTTCAACCGTGATTCTCGACGAGACGGGCACCGTGCGCTTCGCGATCGGGAAGGGGATCATGAACGTGCGGCGCGAGCGGGCGACAGCGGCGTTCCTGGCGAAGGCGCCCGCCGCGTACCGCCGCGCGGTGGGCGCACGCCAGGTCAGCCGGACGGAGTTGCTGAAGGTGTGGCATCGGGGGCGGTGAGGCGGTCAACCCCCGAGTGCAGAATCACACACGCGGCAGCGCGTACCCGTTCCGGTAATTCGCCCGCATGAGTGCATTCGCGTCGGCGTCACCCGTGAACTGATTCGCCGCCGCGTTCCAGTGCACCTTCCGCCCGACCCGCAGCGCGATGTTGCCCATGGAGGCATTGATCGCCGCCACACTCCCCGTGTCGATCCCGCACTTCAGCAGCGACGCATCATTCTGACGGATGGCGTCAACGAAGTTGCGCGTGTGCAGCGCGACGATGTCCTCGGTCTGCGCGCGAAACGGCACCGCTTCCATTTTCGGGATCTTCTTGTTGTCCCGGTTCTCGGTCTCCGAAATCACTTCCCAGCCGTCGCGGTTCACGATCAGTGTGCCGTTGTTGCCAATGAACGCGATGCCTTCCGCCTTGCCGTACGGCCCGCCATCGATTCCCGTTGCATGCTCCCACAGCATGTTGAATCCGTCATACTCGAACACCGCCTGCAGCGTGTCTGGTGTTTCTGACGCATCGTCCGGATAGGCAAATTTTCCGCCGCTGGCGATGACCGACTTCGGCGCGGTGGCATTCATCGCGAACAACGCGATGTCGATCTCGTGCACGCCCCAGTCAGTCATCAGGCCGCCGGCATAGTCCCAGAACCAGCGAAAGCTGAAGTGGAACCGATTGACGTTGAACGGCCGTTTCGGCGCCGGGCCAAGCCACCTGTCGTAGTTCACGCCGGCGGGCGGTGCGCTGTCTGCCACGACAGGCACAGGCTTCATCCATCCCTGGTACGCCCAGACCTTCACCAGCCTGATGCGTCCGAGTTTGCCCGAGCGCACGAACTCGATGGCCTGCGCGTAGTGCGTTCCACTGCGCTGCCACTGGCCCACCTGGACCATCTTGCCGTAGCGCCTTGTGGCGGCCTGCATCAGCTGCGCCTCCTCGATCGTGCGTGCGATTGGCTTCTCGACGTAGACATGCTTCCCCGCGCTCAACGCATCGACCATCGCCAGGCAATGCCAGTGGTCCGGCGTTCCGACGATGACGGCGTCGATGTCCTTGTTCTCGAGGAGGCGTCTGTAGTCGTCGTGAGTGGCCGGCGTGGTACTCCGCATCTGCGTCACGTTCGCGCTGCGCTCCACCAGCACGCGATTGTCCACATCGGCAAGCGCGATGCAATTCACGCCGCTCACCTTGAGCATGGAGCGCATGTCACTCCATCCCATCCCCTTCGCACCGATGACACCGACGTTCACCTGATCAGATGGCGCCACGCGGCGCGGTGCACGGGCGCCCGCGAGGGATGGCACGAGGCCACCCAGTGCGGCGGCGGCGCTCGCCGCCGCCGACTGCTTCAGAAACGTGCGACGGGACGTGGACACGAGAGCTCGGGGCGGCGGGAAGCGAAAGTGTGGCGCGGGGACAACCCCACTACGTTCCCGACCGGAACCCGGGAAGTCAACGAGCAGTACGTTCCCTGCCGATCTGGTTCCCACAACGTCAGGCCTTCGCTCCCCCATCTGCCCGTCATGCGTCACTTGCTCATCGCCCTGCTGCTGGTCGTGGGTGTTGCCTCGCCAACGGCCGCACAGCGCCGGGTGCGTGCCGAGCGCGCCGCAATGCCGCCGTCGCGGGAAGCGATCGACGAGTTCGTCGTGACGGTGCGCGACATGGCGGCGTGGGCCCTGGTCACTCCCGCTGCGCACATCCCGGTGGGCGGAATCGAGGACAGCAGCGGCTATGTCGCCACGGTAGTGGGACCGCCGAAAGACCCCTCGGCCAGCCCTGACTCGGTTCTCGCGCTCTTCCGCCGCACCCTCGGCGTTGGCGCGCGTCGCACCAAGGCCCGGACGATCGGGCTCGCCTATCTGGTGCGTCAGGTGCCGCCGCAGGGAACGTCAGCGATCGAGGTCATCGCCGTCGAGGTCGAGCATCGCAGTGGCTTCCGCGCCAATGTCTATTTCCCGTACGTGCGCGACGAAGAGCGGCGACCTGTGTTCAGCGAGCCGTTCTCGCTCCCGGGAACGCTCCGCGTCATCGGCGCGCGGCCATGATCCCATTCTGCGCGTGATCGTGACCCATGCCGCGCTCGCGCGGTACTTCAGTCATGCGCCGCAGCATCAGGCAGGCGTCGGCTCATCGCCTGGAGACACGGCAATGCGTTTATCGGCTTTTCGAACACACGTGACCATGGGCATCGTGCGTACAGCGTGTGCTGCCGTCGCAGCGCTGGTGACTGCATGCGCCGCCGAACCCACATCACCGCCACCCACGACGGCCACCTTTCGCGCGCTGTCGCATGATGGACGTGCGCTCCCTGTGCTCGCCACGGCGTACGCCGGCGACACCGTACGCATCTCGGCCGCCAGCCTTCGTTTTCTTTCGGCAGACAGGCTGCGGCTCAGGTTCACACTGCTCTGGGGCCAGCGTGCGCAGCCGGACTCGATCGATCTGCGCATGGTCGCGGCGGGTGATTCCACCAGGTACGAGATCATCTGTGACGACACGCTTCTGGCGCTGTGCATCAATGCGGGGTTCGTGGGGCCACGATTCGTGAATGCACCAGACTGGACGTTGCGCAGTGTGGGTTATCCATTCCCGCTGGGATCCGTGCGCTTCATTCGCGAATCCGCAGACTGAAGCGCGCACGGAGGAGCGGCTGCGCCGCGATGTTCGTATACTCCGCTCATGCGCCCGTCACTTCGACTCAGCCGCCGCGTCGGCGTGCAACTGCTCGCGTTGAGCGTCCTCGGAAGTCAGGCACTTGGCGCGCAGGCCGGCACGAGTGCGCCGGCCGCGAAACCAACGCTTGAAGCCAGCGCACGCCGGATCATCGCGGCGGTGCCGTATCCAACGCTGATCACCACCGAATCGCCTGGCAGGCCGCAGGCGCGCACGGTGCAGCCGAGGCAACCGGACAGCACCTGGACCGTATGGCTCGCGACCAATCCCCGGACGCGCAAGGTCGGTGAGATCGCGCGGAATCCGAATGTGGTGCTGCACTACTTCGACCCGGGCACGCTCAGCTATGTCTCGCTGGTCGGCCGTGCGAGGATTGCGCGGGATCGCGCCACCAAGCTGGCGCACTGGGATGCGGCGTGGGACGCGTTCTACCCGGATCGTGATGCGAGCGTGGTGCTCATCGCGGTGACCGCCGAGCGTCTCGAGATTGTGAGCTCGACCCTTGGGATCACCGGTGATGCGGCCACGTGGCGACCGCCAACCGTGCGGTTGCCGCGCGCGACGCCCGGTGGAAAACGGTAGGTGCAACGTCATTCGCGATTGCCGTTCATCGCCCTTGCCTTCGCGACGATCCTGCTTGGGCTTGGCGTGCACCTGGGAGGCACGGCGCTCTCCGCACCGGTTCGAGATGCCGTCGGCGATGGATTGTGGGCGGTCATGATCTTCTTCTGGATCAGCGCGATCGCTCCGGCGCTGACGCTGAGCGTGAGAGCCGGGGTGTCACTGGCCGTCTGCGTCGCCGTCGAGCT
Organism: Gemmatimonadaceae bacterium; assembly: GCA_031373905.1. Taxonomy (GTDB): domain Bacteria; phylum Gemmatimonadota; class Gemmatimonadetes; order Gemmatimonadales; family Gemmatimonadaceae; genus JACMLX01. The sequence continues at coordinate 7,542 of JANMNM010000189.1, forward strand.
CAGCCAGCTCTGGCATACTCCGGCGCTCGACGCGATTCGGGCGACGAGACTCGGCCACCTGGTCCTGGGCAGCGATTTCGATGGCAGGGACCTGCTCAGTTATGCCGGAGGAATTCTCGTCGTGGCAGCCGTCGCGGCGCTGGCGGCTCGCGGGAAAGCCTGACGCGGTTGTATCCTGCTCCACGCGCCCGGCACACCTGATTTCTTCGAGGCTCCCCGTGTCAGACTCCCTGAACCGCCGTCAGTGGTTGATCTCAACCGGCCTTGCCGCTGGTTCCTCGGTACTGCTGCCGTCCGTGCTGCCGGCGCTGAAGACCGCGCGCGCGGCGACTGGCCTCGAGCGACACGGGTCGTACGAGGATGCGCTGCTCGACATGGAGGCCGCCGCAACGGCAGCACGCCGCGCTGCGGGTCCGGTCAGGCTCTGCTTCAACGAGAACCCCTACGGGATGTCGCCGAAGGCGAAAGACGCGATCATGCGCGGCTGGTTCGAGCACAGTCAATACGACCTGCAATCCAACCCGACGCTGCGGAACGTGTTTGCCAGGCAGGCGGGCGTTGATCCGTCGCACGTGCTCATCACACAGGGGTCGAGCGAGACGCTGTCGATCGCCGCGCTCGCGTTCGGGCTCGGTGGCGGAGAAGTCGTCACACCCTGGCCGACATTCGAAGGACTGCCAGCCTACGCCGCAACGATTGGCTCAATCGTTCACAAGGTGACATTGGACGCGAATCTCGGTCATGACTTCGCTGCCATGGATACGCGCATCACGAGCGCGACGAAGCTCGTGTTCGTCTGCAACCCGAACAATCCGAGCAGCACGATCTCGGACTCGCCGGCGCTGCACAGCTTCGTGAGCGCAACGCAACGGCGTGCGCTGGTCGTCGTGGATGAGGCGTACTTCGATTTCGCAGATGACCCGTCGTACCGGACGTGCATCGACCTGGTCCTCAAGGGCGAAAACGTCATCGTCTCGCGCACCGCGTCGAAGATCCATGGCCTGGCCGGGCTTCGTATCGGCTTCGCGATCGCGCGTCCCGACATCATCGCACGCATGGAGGGACTCGCGACCGGCGATCCGAATGGGTTTGGGTTGCAGGCGGCGGCCGCATCGATCGAAGACGGCGCGTATCAGGATTTCGTCAAGGCACGCAACCGTGAGGGCCGTGACCTGCTCATGTCCACGGTGAAGCGCATGGGGAAGCGCGTTGCGCCGTCGCAGACGAATTTCGTGTTCTTCCAGACGGGCGTTCCGCTGGAGCGCGTGCAGGCGACGATGCGCGCGAAGGGCTACCTCGTTGGTCGAGCGTTCCCGCCGTACACGGACTGGTGTCGTGTGAGCATCGGGACGCCGGAAGAGATGCGAGGGTTCGTGGCGGCGCTGCCGGAGGCGCTGCGGGTGTGAGGCTCGGGGGGAAGGCAGTTGCGGGTGTCACGCGGGAGAACGCAGGGAACAGCAACTGCGGGTTTCACGCGGGGCCGCAGGGAGCCCGGGGAAACACAACTGAAGAAGTTGTCGGGAGCTGAGGATGCGAGACGCTGCTCGCAGCATTCGAGGTACGCCGCGTACTACCGCTGCGTCTTTGCGTGGAGCGGGGTGCTCCGGGTTCGTTTACGGCGTGCGGCGATAGGTGGTGCGTCCGCGTGAGACTGTGAGCGTGACCTTGCCGCGCAGGAGATCGTGCGGTGAACGCAGGCGGAATGGGTCGACGTCGAGTGCGGTGAAATCGGCGCGGCGGCCGACCGCGATCACGCCGGCGTCACGTTCGTCGAAGCCGGCATAGGCGTTCCACGCGGTGTAGCCACGCACTGCCTCTTCCGGCGTCATGCGCTCCGCCGGGTACCACCCGCCGGCGGGCGCGCCGGTGGTGTCCTGACGAGTGATTGCGGAGTGGAGGCCGTAGAACAGGCTCCAGTCTGAACCGGGCAGGTCGGACGAGAAGGCGAGCGCCGCGCCGGCCCGGCGGATGCTTCGCCACGCATACGCGCCAGCGATGCGCGCCGGGCCAACGCGCGCTTCGGCCCACCCCTTGTCCTCCACCGCATGCGGTGGCTGCATCGATGCGATCACTCCCAGTGTGCTGAATCGCGGCAGATCCTCCGGCGACACGATCTGGGCATGTTCCACGCGGTGACGCAGTCCGCGCGCTTTCGGCGCGGCAAGCATCACTGAGTCGATGAAATCCAGTGTGGCGCGATTGCCGGCATCGCCAATGGCGTGAATCCCGACCTGAAATCCGGCGGCCATCGCGTCTGCCACCACGCCTCGGTCGAAACCGTACGCGCCGCCACTCACGCCGCGATGCCCGGGCTTGTCGGTGTAGTCGGCGAGCAATTGCGCGCCACGCGATCCGAGTGCGCCATCGTAGTACGCCTTCACCGCACGCACGCTGAGCATGCCGTTCGTCGACGTGAACGGACCACGCCGGATCCAGGACCGTATCAGCGTCGAGTCGCGCCCGCTCAGCATCGCGTACACGCGGAGCGGCAGGGAATCGCTGGCGGCAAGTCGCTCGAATGACGCCATGACGTCCGGCGCGACACCCGCTTCGTGAACGCCTGTGTAGCCGGCGTCCGCCATCACGTGCAGCGCGCGCAGCACCTGTGCGTCACGTTGTTGTGGCGTCGGTTGCGGCACCGCATCGTCCAGCAGCGGGACCGCGCGGTTGAGCACGAGTCCCGTCGGTTCACCGCTCGCGTCCGTACGGATTTCACCGCCCGCAGGCGCCTTGGTGTCGCGCGTGATCCCCGCTTTCTGCAGCGCGAGGTCGTTCGCCCAGGCCGCGAAGCCATGGAGTCCGCGCAGGACGACCGGATGATCTGGCACGCGCGCCGAAATGAGTCGGCGATCGGGATAGCGATTGGCCCACGCACCTTCGTCCCACCCGTAGGCCAGAATCCATTCGCCCTTCGGCGTGCCCGCGGCGCGCTCTGCAACACGCTCCACCGCCTCGGCCTCGGTGGCGACACCCGTGAGATTGACGCGATCGAGCGACTGGCCCAGCTCGGCGACATGCGTGTGTGCATCGACGAACCCGGGGAGCAGCACGCCGCCGCCGAGATCGATCACCCGTGTTGCCGTCCCGCGCGCGGCCCGGGCGCCGGAATCGGAGCCGACGTAGGTGATTCTGCCGTCGCGGACTGCGACCGCCGTCGCATCACTGCGCCAGCCGTTGAGTGAGTCGAATGGAGCGTCCGGCGCTGGCGTGCCGAACGCGGATGGATCGCCCCACTGGAGCGTGTAGATACGGGCGTTGACGATGACGAGGTCTGCGGTCTCGTTGGCCGGTGCCGAGCGGCTGCACGACGTGAGGCCGGATACGAGGACCGCGACGACGCTGATACGCGTCAGTGATGGTGGGATGCGCATCCCGGAAAACTATGCAACGGCGGGAAACCGGGATGGGGTCACGCCGCCGTGTGAGCACTGCTGCATTATTGACGCATGACGACTCCACTCCGATCGCTCGTCCGCACCGCGGTGCTGCTCACGCTGAGCACGCTGCCGGCGCGAGGCCAGGAACGCGCCTGGATGTTCGGTCCGTTCGTGAAGCCGCGCGAAGTGAACCCCGTCATCGCGCCAAGCCCCCTCGCAACGACGCGTTCTGCCATCACCGACAGCCTCGTGGCGTGGGAGGCGTACGCGACCTTCAACCCCGCCGCCGTCGTGCGCAACGGCCGGGTGTTCATGCTCTATCGTGCCGAGGATGCCACCGGGGCAGCGATGATCGGTGGACACACGTCGCGCCTCGGTCTGGCGGAAAGTGCCGACGGGCTGCGTTTCACGCGCCGATCCACGCCCGTGCTCGCGCCGGAGCGCGATGCGCAGGCGCGCTACGAATGGCCCGGCGGTGTGGAGGATCCACGGCTGGTGGAGACCGACGACGGGCGCTACGTGCTCACGTACACCCAGTGGAATGGCGATGTCCCGCGACTGGCGGTGGCAACGTCGCTGGATCTCGTCACCTGGACCAAGCACGGTCCCGCGTTCGCGCATGCCGCGGGTGGGAAGTTCCTGCGCCGCGAGTCGAAGTCGGGTGCCATCCTCTCCCGCGTGGTTGGTGACCGCCTCGTCGCCACGAAGGTCAATGGCCGCTACTGGATGTACTACAACGTGCCGCACATCCAGATCGCGACATCGGATGATCTGATCTCGTGGACTCCGCTGGAGGACGCCGATGGGAACGCCTTGCGTGTGTTGTCACCGCGCGCCGGCTATTTCGATTCGTGGCTGGTGGAAGCGGGTCCGCCGGCCATTCTCACACCCGCCGGCATCGTGCTGCTCTACAACGCGGGCAACCTCGCGGCGCATGGCGATTCGACGATTCCGGCGCGGATGTACACCGGCGGTCAGGCGCTGTTTGACGCAGGGAATCCGGTGCGGATGCTCGACCGAAGCAGCGTGCCGTTCATCAGACCGACCGAGCCGTACGAAAAGACGGGGCAGTACGTCGAAGGGACGACCTTCGTCGAAGCACTGGTGCCGTTTCAGGGAAAGTGGTTCCTCTACTACGGCACGGCGGATTCCCGTGTGGGTGTCGCGGTGTGGAAACCGGTGCCGCGCTGATCGCGAGGCCGTCAGTCTGCTGGTCGATAGCGATCGAGCAGCGCCTTCAGTCCTGATTCCAGCAAATCGTCCACGCTGCCAACCAGCGTGATCTTGTCGCCGAGTGCCAGCTCGGCAACGCCGTGCGCGTACGCCCACAGCGTCTGCACGATGAGCATTGGATCCTCGGCCGCCAGCTCATGGGCCGCCTGCGCCGCGGAAATGGCCTCCGCAAAGCCACGGAACGCGCGCAGGGCCGAATCATTCCTGAACGCCACCGCTGTGGCCATCGTCGCGTCATGCATCAGCGTGTGACGGATCAGCACATCGGAGAACATCAGCCGGAACAGGTGCGGCTCGTCGAGCGCGAAGCCGACGTAGGCGCGCAATCCGGCGAGACAGCGTGTTTCCAGATCGCCGGCCGTGACGAGCGCAGCATCGATCCGGTCGGCGAGCCTCGCGAAGCTGCTGGCGCCAACCTTCGAAACCAGCGCGGCCTTGTCGGCGAAATAGTGATATGGCGCCGTCCGGGAGACGCCGGCCTCCCGCCCGAGCTCGCGCAGCGACAGCGCGGAGAGCCCGCCATCGGCGATCAGCCCCTCGGCCGTGGAGAGCAGCAGCGACTCGAGATTGGTCGCGCTGTTGGGAATGCGGACGCCAGTCATTCAGCATCTTGACGGCGTATTGGTCGGAAAACCAGTCTTGACATCGTCAAATTCGAGGCGCCAAACATGCGTTCATTCCGGCACGTTCGATCGTTCAGTTCAGGACCGTCATCACGGTCGGCGACTGAACCGCGAGCACGGGAACCAAGGGTGAGCGTCCCGCGATCGTGTGAGCGGACGGGAACTCCACTTTGCCTCGCATCGCACGTCAGCGATCGGACCGCGAAGGCCCGGTCGCCGCTCCATCCCATTGTCCCGATTCGTTCATCGTGCGCGCAGCACCTCTCGGACGGTGGCAGGTCGCATTACATCGGCGCTGTGCGTGCCCAAGGCACCTGGGGCGGCAGCGGCAGCGCGGCACTGCCGCCGACGGGATGTTCAACCTGCTCCCGAATGTGCTCCAGGACGCGCACGTGAATCCGATGGATCAGGTAGTCGCCAAACATCTGCCAGTACGCTTCAGGCCCCATGGCGACCGTGTACCACGTGCTGCCTTCGAGCCGGGTGCGGCCATCAGGGAGTGCGATCAGCCTGAACTCGCCGCGCCGCGACTTGAGAAATCCATCGAGGTGCGGCGGCTTCACGTCCGCGTACGGCATCAGCTCGCGCAGCGGTACCGGGGCACTGCTCACGTCGAACGCCAGCCTGCGACCGGGCTCCCAGACGGTGATCGGTTCGACGAATGGCCCAGTCGAGAACACGCAGTATCGGACCGCTCCAACGCCGGTGCCCTCGATGCGCGCGTACTTGGGATACGCGATTCCCATCCGGAAGAACCAGTCGCCGGGTTCAGGGATTGCCGGAAATGCAATCACCTGCGCCCAGACGTCCATCGGCGCCGCGTCGATGGTCACGCTCGATCGCACTTCGTGAAGAATGGTGCCGGTGCTGCTCCTCGGTTCGAGGAATGCAGCGGCCGGCAGCGCGAGAAGTCCGAAGGTGGCGGCTCGAAACGAGTCGTGTCGCAGCAGCGCGATGCGCCGCCCGACGACAGCACCCATCACGCTGACCATCGCCGCCAGAGGCAGCGCCATCGCGATACAGATCGCCCCCTCGCGTCCGAGTACGAGCAGCAACGTGCCGAGGACTGCCAACGTGAGCAGGACCAACTGCACCGTCTGACGCAGCGGCACCGGCGCACTACGGTTCAATGACCAGGCGGTAAGGGCGCCAACTCCGAACGGCGTGAAGAAGAAGAGTGCGACGCCGTAGTTCTTCAGTCCGTACACCGAGACCGTCAGCATCACGAGACCAAGCAGGAGGCCTGGCAGCATCGCCATCAGTGCATGTGCCGGAATCGGGGCCGGCGTCGTCGGTCGATCGGCCTCAGGCGATGGTTCGCGCGACGGTGCGATGCAGAGCAGGGCAATCAGGATGTAATTGACGAACGGCACCATGAACAACAGCGCCAGCCAGGGCGACATGTTGGCGTCGATTGCGCGACGCATGGTGAGCGTGATGCCCACCCACAGGAATGGCAGCGTGAGAAGCCCGAGCAGCGGCAGCAACCAGACCGGCGCCGCTTCGAGCGTCTTCTGTGTGAGGGTCAGCACGGAGCTGAGATAGTCCCACGGCATCCACCAGCGGTGCGCCACCGGTCGCACGAGCAGCGCGTCGATGGCGTACTTGAGCACCATCAACGCCGAACCGTGCACGAGGTACTGGCGCGGTGTGACCGGCTCGGCGAAGGTGAACCAGAATCGGGTGAGTGACGCCGCCTTGTCGGTCACCGGGCAGGACAGAGGTTGTCGTAGGACACCGATGTCATCGATCCGCCGATGACCGTGCCGAAGGCGGGTTGCCCGATCACACGGTGGCTCGCAACCCTGCGCCACGCGGTATCGGCGTAATACCAGTTCTCGAGGACCTTCACCTGACGCGAGGAGCAGTCGAGCGTGAGGCGTGTCCGTGAGCTCCACCAGTCGCCGCCAGGAGCACGCACCGCCTTCGCGAACCGGACCCGGACGATTGCGTGCAGCAACGGTGGTTCGCGACGCACGCTGCGCGACTCGACGAGGACCGGGTTTCCGGCGGCGGTGCGGCCGATCTCACGCTGCGCCTGCGCGTGCAGCGATCGTGCTCCCGCGCTCGCTGCAATCATCACAGCCAGAACGCTGACCTGGCCAACGTGCATCATGTCGGCACTCTCGTGATCTCGACGCTGCCGAAAATCGCGCGGCCAGTGATCCGGAGCACGGGCGCGCCAGCGCGCCGCACCCCCGCGTCATTCAGTTCACCGCGTGTCGCGTCGAGTATGCTGAAGCTCCCGAAGATGCCGCTTCCGGAGTTCTCGATCACCACATGCGCCGGAAGATAGATCTCGACGCTGCCGAACTTCGCATCGATGTCAATCTGCGTCGTCGCCTGCTGAAAGACTGCGTGCCGCAGATCCAGTTCAATACTCCCGAACGTGGCGCGAACCTCCAGCAGTGGCGGCAGCACCTCGATATCCATCGACGCGACGCTGCTGAACAGGGCTGCGACGCGTCGCGGTGTACTGGTCGCCCGCACGCCGGCGCTTGCATTGCCGCCGCGTGTGGCGGGCAGATCGCTGACGAGCGCGTCGAGATCGGTGGAGATCGCCGCGCTGTAGACCAGCTCCATGCGGCGTTCCATCTCGTTCACCGCAATCACGCCGCGCGCGTAGGCATCCGACAGCAGCGCAATCGTGCGTTCCCGATCATCGTCACCGATGCGGATGCTGGCGGCGGAGCGCGGTCGGTCGTCGGGAACGAGAGACATCGGCGGTGAGATGACTGGGCGCAGGAGAGGAGGCAACCGCGAACAATCTACGCCGCCGTCGTCAGATCCATGGCGACACGAGGCTAGGTCACCGTGCCGAAGAGTCGACCGACGAGCGCGGTGGCACCCATCGCGACCGCACCCCAGAAGGTGACCCTGGCGGCGCCGCGGAGCATCGGCGCGCCACCGAGTTTCGCTGCCAGCGATCCGAGTCCGACAAGCAGCACGATCGTGACGAGTGTCACCGAGATCGACACACTGGCGAGCGGCACGAACAGGACGAGCAGCAACGGCGGCGCCGCGCCGGCGGCAAAGGCGGCCGCAGACGAGAGTGCCGCCTGTACCGGTCGGGCGCGTGTCATGTCGGACATGCCGAGTTCATCGCGGGCGTGCGCGGCGAGTGCGTCCTTCGCCATGAGGGCATCGGACACCTGCACCGCGAGCTCCTTCGACAGGCCGCGTGATTCGTAGATCGCCGCCAGCTCTGCGCGCTCGAATTCAGGATTCTCCGCCAGTTCGCGTCGTTCACGCGCAAGGTCGGCAGCCTCGGTGTCAGACTGCGAACTGACGGACACGTATTCGCCAGCCGCCATGGACAGCGCGCCGGCCACGAGCCCTGCCAGGGCCGCCAGCAGCACTGGCGCACGTTCGCTCTGGGCTGCGGCCACGCCAACCACGAGGCTGCTGGTCGAGATCAGGCCATCGTTGGCACCGAGGACGGCGGCGCGCAGCCAGCCGATGTGTTCGGTGCGGTGGAGCTCGGTGTGGTGTGCCATGTGAGCGATGTCCCGTCGGTCCTTGCGAAGAATCAGGCCTGCGTGATATTGATCATCTAATTAAACACCTTAATCAAGCAGTCAACAATGGCCGCTCGCCGAATCAGGACGCCGATCCGACCCGTGCAGAAGGACGAGGACACCGAAACGCGCATTCTCGAAGGTGCGCGCAGGGTGTTCATCCGGTACGGGACCGCCGGTGCCAGGGTCCAGGATATTGCGGCCGAGTCCGGTGTGAATCAGGCGCTGGTGCACTACTACTTCGGGTCGAAGGAGGCGCTCGCCGAGCGGGTCTTCCTCGAATCCGCGGGCCGGTTGCTGCAGGCCATCGCACAGGTGCCGGATCCCGATGCCTCACTCGAGCAGCTGCTCGAACGATTCGTCGCCCGCTACATCGAAACGGTCCGGCAGACGCCATTTCTTCCCGCCTATGTCCTGGCGGAAGCGCACCAGTCGCCGGAACGGCTGGATCTGCTGATGAAGAAGGCGGCCGGCACCGTCGCGCACGAACAGGCCGGCAAGATGCTGGGTTTCGTCACGGCGCAGCTGGCGCAGGCGGTGGCCCGTGGCGAAATGCGGCCGATCTCGCCCGTGCAGTTCCTCGTCAACCTGCTCGCACTCGTGGTGTTCCCGTTCGTCGCACGCCCGATGCTCGTGGCGGGACTGCGCTTCGACGACGCGGCCTTCGAGGCGTTCCTCGACGAACGCCAGCGCGAGCTGCCACGCTTCATCCTCAATGCGATGCGGCCATGAAATCCACCAGCGCACCACCCACGGCCCTGCGCGAGCACATGCGGCGCGCCCTCGTGATCGCGACGCTGTGTGCCATACCTGCCGCCGCAACCGCACAGCAGCCGGCGCACCGCGATACGGTGTTCCTCGACGAGCTCCAACGCGCGGCCGTCGCGAGCGATCCACGCAGCGCACAATCGGAATTCTTCACGGCGCAGTCCGCGCGCCGGCTTGCCACACTGCGCAATGAGCGACTCCCGTCGCTGAGCATCGTTGGCGCGGCGAACTACCTGAGCGATGTCGCAGGGATCGGAGCGATCCTCCCGGGCGCCATGATCCCGGGCGTGAGCCATGACCAGTACGACACGCACCTCGCCTTGCGCGCGCCACTCTTCGACCCAACCCGTTCGCGCCGCGCCGCGATCGAATCGGCGCAGGACGCCGAGTCACAGGCGCGCCTGAGGGCGACGCTGTGGCAGCAGCGACTGGCCGTCACCGATGCCTTCTTCGGTGTGCTGCTGCGCGACAGCCAGTTGCGAAGCCTGGACGCCGTGATCGATGACATCAGTTCACGCTCGGTCGTTGCACAGAAGCGCGTGGCGGAGGGTGTCGCATTGCGCAGCGAGGCGCTGCTGCTGCAGGCTGAACTGGAACGGCGCCGTCAGTCGAGGGACGAACTCGTCATCGAACGCGAGGCGGCGCGCGACGTGCTGACGTCGCTCACCGGACGCTCGCTTGGAACATCGGCCGTGCTCGCGACCCGCAGCGAGGTGTACCGCAGCATCAGTGCGCGCATCGATGCGGACACGGTGCGCGCGCGACCCGAATTCGAGCAGTTCGCGACAACGCAGGCGCTCATCGATGCGAGGCGACAGTCGATTGGCGCGCTGGATCTGCCGCG
>JANMNM010000210.1:0-32388 GCA_031373905.1 Gemmatimonadaceae bacterium
TCGTAGCCGAGCACCGTCTCCTTCCGCCGTGACCGGAAGATGGGATAGAGGAACTGCGTGTACCATCGCTCGGGGCCGTGCCGCCGATCGTCGTTGAGTCCGTACGCGGGAGGATAGCGCCGTGTGATTCGTGCGGTGCCGAAGAGCACATCCCAGAGGAACAGCATGTTGCCGTAGTTCCCCATGTAGTGTCCGACGCCGTCGTCCTGTGTGAGGGCGTGATGGGCGAAGTGCGTCGCTGGCGTGGAGATCGTTCGCTCCACGATCCAGGCCACCGGCCCGAGCACACGATAGCGGTAGAGAAAGCGGTCCCACTGCACCGCCGAGTGTGCACCGATGATGATCGTGAGCTTCACGACGCTGTACCAGACGAACACCCAGCCGAACCCGCGGTAGAGCAGCGCGCCGCTCAGCCACAGACCGGGCATGAGGGCGTAATAGAACGCATTGTTGCGGTACACGACGCGCACACTCATGTACGCGGCCGAGTGGTGCGCACGGTGCAACGGCCACATCACGGAGGTGTGTGAGAGGCGGTGCCAGAAGTACTGTGTGAGGTCATCCGCGAGGAGCAGGACGATGACCATCTGCCACCAGGGCCAGTCAGCCCAGGCGTCCCGGGCCTCGGGCATCAGCCAGATGCACAGCTCCCGTGCGGCGGCGAAGACCGCGCCGGAGATGACCTGGAACATGAGGCCGACCGCGATGTCGAGGCGGTTGTCCTCGTGTGTGGCCTCACGCGCGAAGAACTTGTCGATGATCAGCTCGGCGACGGCGAAGGCCGTGAAAATCGTCACCACCGACAGCAGTTGAACGGTCTGGAGATCCATGGTCACGCTCTGTTGCCGAATGACCGACGGTGGCGTGGCCTGCGGTGGGCGAAAGGCATGAGCCAAGATAGGCCATCGTGCGCCCGGTGGCGTGATTCGAGGCGAACTGTCGCCCGTGCCGCTCCGGCATTACCGCTCCGGTATTACCGATCCGGCATCGTCGTCTCGAGAACCCTCGCCTGCAGGTTCACCCGATGCGACAGCGCGCCGGTCGTGATCACCCGCGCGAAGGGCGTCCCATCGAAACTGACGGCAGCGTGGCTTGCCACGGGAGCGGCGGCGTGCGGGGCGGCGCTCTGCACTTGCGACAGTTCGAGCACCACGAGGCCGGTCAGCGGCCAGACGAACGTCGGGTCGTTCACCAGATAGCGCACATCGGCGTAGCGGTGCACGCGGACCAGCGTGGATGCGGTGCGCCCCGGGGCCTCCTGGCTGACTTTCACGATGGAGTCGAGTCCGGCCATCACGATGCGACCCTGTTCATCCTTCGCGTAACGGCGAATCATCATGCGTGTCACCGCAACACCGCTGGCTGGCGGCGTGCGCTGCCGCCTCACCTGCTCGAACACTGTCGTCGGCTTGTCGTCGTACGCTGAGAGCACCTCGCCGGAGGCATCGAGAATCCGTACCTGCGAACTGTCGCTGCGCCCACATGCTGGTGTGGCGCTGCACTGCTGCAGCGCCGCGATCGACGGTCGCACCCAGGCGTCACCCAGCCCGAAGAAGTCGATCATTTCGGGCGTGAGCCGGGTGGAGAGCGGCATGCCGTCCGCTGCTTCGTCGGCGCGTGCGCTGGCGACGGGGAAGACCGCGGCCGCGCCGACGGCGATCAGCGCGAGGGTGAACAGGAACGGTTTCGTGGGTTTCATCGCCAGGGGGCCGGGGTCAGTGCTGCAGGAGCGTGACGAGGCGCCGGGCACGACCGTCACCGAAGAGCAGATGGCCGGCACGCAAAACGCGCCACCGATCGGCGGGATCGGTGGCGCGCTGACAGCGGACTTCGGAGCGGAGGGCCAGGGATTCGAACCCTGATGTCCTTGCGGACGCCGGTTTTCAAGACCGGTGCAATAGCCATTCTGCCAACCCTCCCGGTGGTGCGGGACCCTCCAAATGTCGCCGTTTCTGGGCCGGAGCACCATCCCCGGGCGGCGGTCGCATGCCAGTGCGGACTGGGCGCATCGGGCGACGTGCGGGCATGCTGGCGCCGAGCGCACGTCGCTTGGCTAACCGGGGGCGATGCGAAGACCGGAACCTGACGTCCAATGCCGGTCGCGTGCGATGCGGGCAACGCTCATTCCTCAACGCGTGGCCTGCGCTGACGTGGCGACGCAATGCCGTGGTCGAACAGCGTCGATCGTAAGCCTTCTGTGGCATGCCATTCGCGATGTGATCTCTCACGCACGCTGCCCAGTCTCGGAGCATCGGTACAGTCTCCGATCCGCACTTCGTGCAGACGTTGATGAGTTCGTCAGTTGCCGGTGCAACTCGTTCAACTGTGATCCGCGTGGTATGATGTCGAAGAGGTGGCAGTTGAGCTGCGCGAGAATCTGAATCGCAATGTCGCGTTGTGTTTCTGCGTGTGATGGGCCGTGTGGAGCAGAGCTCTGCGGCACGAGCAGTTGAAACGCCTTCAACGACAAGTTCAACGACAACGGAGTGTCACAGTGGCTATCCCAAGCTGTCGCGTGTCCTCGATTTCACTGCCGGGGTGCGTGCGCACTCTGCTGCTCGCGTGTGCCGTCATGTCAGCATCGGCGCTGCACGCGCAACCGTCGCTGCTCCTCTCAAATCCTGAATTGATCGCCGCCGCGCCCGTCGGCAGGCAGCTGGCGGTGTACGATCGGCCTGATCTCACGATCTTGTCCGGCGACATCATCATCATGGATACGTTGGGTTCCGTGCTGAATCGGATCACCAATGCACAACTGCGCGCGCGTGGCGTGATGCGCGTGACGACGATCACCTTCGACCCGAGCGACGTTCTCCACATACTGGATGCATCGACGAAGACGGTGTTCCGGTGGTCAGTGGGCGGGGCGTTCCTTTCATCCGTGACGCTACCAATTCCTGGTCCGACGATCCTACTTCGAGGGCTGGCGGTTGGACTGGGGGGGCAGCTTTTCGTAACGGACGCACCGAGTGGCGTGCTCTATTCGTGTGGAACGGGCGCGAGCTGCACCGGCATGCCGGTGGCCGGAAGCGGAGTGCCAGCGGGTGCCCAGGATCGCGCCGGCGCGGTTGCGATCAGTCCTGACTTGTCGAAGCTCTACGTCGGACTGCCATCTGCGTCGCGTGTGGCGCGACTGTCGCTGACAGCAACGGGGCTGGTGTGGGGCGGCGTGGTGGGGGCATGCCGCGCCGGCTTGGACTGCGAAGTACTTCCCGCATCGATGGCTGGGGTGACGCGCAAGTGGTGCATGATCGACACGAATTGCGTGCTGACGCGCCCGACAGATTCGGTAGGTCGCATTGTCGTCGTACCGTCGTATCTCGGCGCCGCATCCGATGGCCGGTTGATCGTCGCAGACCTGGCGGCGACAGGCGCGTTGCACATGTTCGACAGCAGCGGAGCCAGGCTCCGCTTCGTCGCGCCGCGTGGCCGCGGAATCGGTGAGTCCGGCAACTTTGCTTTCGCCGTGGAAGCCGACGGCGGTGTCACCGTTGCGGAGGTGACGCTGCATCGGGTGTCGCGCTTTGCGCCTGGCAGCGGCGTGCGCGGCGTCATCGGTGGCACCGTGGAGTTGTCGTCCTCCGAAGGGCGTACCGATGTCACTCGTGTCCGGATCGGCGACCTGCTGCCGCGAAAGATCGGCATGGCCGCGGTTGCGACGGGTAATTACGTCGGCCCGGTGTCACTGAGTGCACCGAGCTGCCTCTTTGCGGGCCATGTGCCTCCGTTTCGCGCCTGCAGCAGCTACGGCATCACGGCGACGCTGGCTTCGCCCACGATTGCGGTGCCACCCGGCACGGCTGGCCTCGACACGTTGACCGTGACCGTGACACGTCCGACACTCAGCGGCAAGTATCTCGTGGCGACGGGCGCTGCTGCGCCGTTCACCGACGCGTTCCTGCAGGTGGGAATCACGGTTGATCTGCCGCCGAAAGTCATCCTTTCACCCGCGACGCAAACGATCACTCTTTTTCCGGGTGATCCGCCTGCGACCGTCTCGCATGAGCTCCAGACATTCGCCGTGTCCGGTGTCGCCCGGTTCACCGGCGCGTGGACGCCTCCGCCCGCCGCAGGACAACTCAATTTCTCCTTCTCGCCCGCCAGCGCGTCCGTGAGTGGAACCGCAGTGACACCGCTCACGACCTCGATCACCGCGCAGCCGACAGCGCGCAGCGGATTGCGCGTGCTTCGGATCACGGGGCGAGTTGGTTCGGGATCAGCGGCGCCCAGCGATAGCGCATCCGTCGACGTCGTGGTCGCGTGCGCATGTACACGCACTGGCGGATTCGTCGAACCGGTGGTCGTGCCTGTGGTTGGGTCGGGGCTGTCAGCGCTGTCGCCGTCGGGACGCTGGCGTGTCGTGACGACTCCGGGATCGATTTCCGGTACCTCGGCCACGGTCCGCATCGAGAACGCATCGAACGGCGCGGTGCTGGTTGGTCCGTTCAACAATCCGACGTCGTGGGGATTCAGTCCCGATGCGAGTGAGCGCTACGTCATGGTGACCACGCCGGGTCCTGCAGGAGTGGGCGCGAATGACGTCAACGTCGATGTGTTCGACCTGTCCGCTGGCGGCCAGCGCGTCTTTGCGCACACGGTGCCGGGATGTCTTCCGGCAGATCCGGTATGCGTTCCCCCGCCGAAGTTCTGCTTCTCGACCCAGTCGAAGAGCTGTCTCGGATCCGGGGGAAATGCGAGCGGACCGCGTTTCGGTCTTGCGCAGTGGGGTTTTTCGCCGGATGGCAGGATGTTCATGATCGCATCCATCAACGTGCGTGTCAGCAATGCGCCACTGGTGGTTCGGGTGCACGATCTGACACGCGGACTCGGCAGCGCGGCCGTCGTGTCGACCGAAGTCTCGCAGGTAATCAGCGCATTCTGGCGTTTCAGTCCGTGTGGCGACCAGCTGATGCTGTTTGCGCAACGGTCCCTGAACGGAAGCAGCAGTGATGAGGCGCAGTTCTTCCTGCTTGGTCCCGGCACCTCCGCGGCACCATTTGAACGTGCGTCGCTGATCCTGCCCGTGCAGAGTGGCGTCGGAGCGACGGTGGTGCCAGCGACAGCCAGTTTCGGTGATTTCGACGTCGTCCTGAACGGACTGACACGAATCGGCGGCGCGCCGACGCTGAGCTATCCGTGCCCGCAATGCCGTCGCAGGCCCTGATGTGATGTGCGCGAGTGCGGCGGAGGTGGAGCGCGCGATGTGTAACAGCAGTGAGACGTCGAGGCGCCATGGCGCGGACTCGCGATTGCCGTCAGTCAGCGACGCTGCTGACAGACCTTCGTTTCGGCTCAGCTCGCAAAGCCGATCGGCATCCGGGTCCCGTCAGGGTCGCATCCGAGGCGCTCGATATCTGCGGAACGGGATGGGTAGGCGGCGGCAAGGACGTCGCGTTCGCCACCCTCGAACATGGAATCGGTGAAGCCTGGTGCCATCGTGCAGCCGAAGAGGGCGTATCGGCCGCCCGATACCAGATGGCCTGCCTGCCAGACGCCAGCGGGCACGATGAACTGCACGAGCTGCCCGGCGATCGGGTCGCTCCCCATGATGACATCACGCGTGCCGCCATCGGGGAACAGGAGCACCAGGCGCAGCGGGTCGCCGCGGTAGAAGTGCCAGACCTCATCCACCGGAAGCCTGTGAAATCGCGAGATACTCTGCGGCTCATCGCAGTACATCGCCAGCATCGCCGTGCCAACCGGACCACCCTCGGCGTTGTTCTCCTCTGACCGGTACGTGCTGGCGAAGAGCGTGCCCTCGACGGGCAGAGGTACCATGCCGAAGTGCGCGATCAGCGCGCGGACCTCTTCATCCATGCACAGTTCCCGATGCGGGCGCGTTGAATTCGTCGCGGCGTGGGTGCGAGCCGTGCTCGACGGCCAACCAGCGCGTCACGTGTCGCGGTGAAGTGCAATGCCGACGTCCACGAGTCGCCCGAGTGCGATGCTCGTCGCGTATGACCAGCAGCCGTTGATGAGCAGACTCCAGAACGTCAGCATCGGGTAGGAGGATCGATCCAGCGGCGCGCCATGCCCTATCGCGACGAGCGCACCACCGACGAGTGTCGTGAGTACCGCACCAGCGATCGCCGAGCGGAGATGTGATCGCGTCGCGCCCCGTCCGGCGCGTTCGATCACCGGTCCCCAGAGCGCGCCCCAGAAGACGGCGTTCACCACCGACGGAACGCCGAACGGACCGATGGGCGTAAGATCGAATCCGAGCCAAGGCACCACACCATTCGCGTGCAGCACCCATACGAGCGGTTGATGGACGAGCAGAATCATCACTCCGGCGGCGGCGACGCTGGTGAGGAACCGCCTCGAGGGTGAACCGCCCGACACGGAAAGTCCTCTGCGTGGTGCGGATTCTGTCATGTCTGACTGTAGCACCGTACCCTCCGCACTGCTCACCGCCGATTCGTTTGCGCGAGGTTGATCAGGTTTCCGCACGTGTCCTCGAAGGTGACCATGGTCACGGGGCCGAGATCTCTGGGCTCACTGCGAAACTTGACGCCGAGGCTTCTGAGTCGCGCGTATTCTCGCTGGATATCGTCGCTCATGAACGATGTGGCTGGGATCCCGGCCTCGTAGAGCGCCTGCTGGAAGACGCGCGCCGGCGGAAAGCTCATCGGCTCGAGCACCAGCTCCACGCCGAAGACGCCGTCCGGGGACGAGAGGGTCAGCCACCGATACGGCCCCATCGGAACGTCAGCACACGGTTCGAAGCCGAGGATGTTCGTGTAGAAGTGAAACGCCTTGTCCTGGTCATCGACCATCACGGAGACGAGCTTGATCTGCATTGCGGTGGCAGGAGGGAAGGGCGAGAGCGGAGACTGTGGTGCAAGATCCGTCGCAGACCACTCTGGCGCTACTGCTGCGAGCGCGGACGGCACGCAATGCTAGATCCGCCGAATCGCGCCATGGCCTGGGTAGACGGTGTTGGCGCCGAGTTCCAGCAGCCGTTGCCAGCTGGCCTCCGTCTCGGCGGCATCGTCCTCACCGATGAGCATCGGATGCGTGAGGTCGCCGGTGAACACGGTGCCATCATCGAGCAGCAACGAGACGCTGTCGGGCGAGTGCCCGGGCGTGTGGACGATCGTGCCTCCGATACCGAGCTGCGCCAGAACTGCGCGGGTTTCGTCCAGCGTCACGACACGGTTGTCATGCAAGGTGATCGGCGTGAAGTGGTCGGTTGGCTTGATGTGGTCAGCGAGGCGGGGAATCCACGGCAGCTGCACATCCGGCACGAGCAGCGGCACGCCGGCGAGCTTCAGGTCCTGTGCCAGCCCCGCATGATCGATGTGATAATGCGTCGCCAGCCCGAGACGCAGTTCTCGAAGCGGGATGTCCGTCCTCGCGAGCTGCGCCCGGAGTGTGGCCATCGTGCCGGGCCATCCCAAGTCGACCAGCAGTCTGGACGTGCCGGCGCTGACGACCCAGAAATTCGTGGAGCGATAGCCGACGTTGACGATGGAGATGCGCTGCGCGGCGGGCATCGCGAAACTTCGTGGCAGCGCGGCGTCGTTTCCAGTGGTCGCGACTTGCCGGACCACGTCCCGGTGATACGATGCATGCACCGAGGTCATCCTCCCCGTTCACGGACCCCGCCGATGAGCCAATCTTATTCTCTGGATCCCACACCGCTGTCGCGACGCGACGCGTTGCAGCGCCTTGCGCTCACGGCCTGCGCCGCCCCGGCCATTCTCCGCGGCCGCTATCGGCTTGCGCCGGAGCTCGTGCCGGAATACTCGGCCCGGGCGATCCGCCTGGTGCAGGAGTCAGTCGTGGTGGATCTGCTCAACCAGTTCCGGTTTGCAGACTTTGCCGAAACGCCGCCGAAGAGCACCCTCTGGCTCACGAAAGCGCGGTCGATGACGGCGACGGATTTCGAGACGTATCGCACGTCGGGGTACAACGTGATCTGTCTGGGTCACGCTCCGTCGGACTTCGCCTCCGGCATTCGGTTCTTTGCCGACTGGAATGGCTTCATCGTCGAGTATCCTGACTGGTTGATGCGCATCGACGATGCAAGCGATTTTCAGGCGGTCAAGCGGGCGGGGAAGGTGGGCGTGATGATCACCTTCCAGAACTCCGATCATTTCCGCACGGTTGATGACATCGACACGTTCTTCGCGCTCGGCCAGCGGCTGTCGCAGCTCACCTACAACTACACGAATCGGATCGGCTCCGGCTTCCTCGAGACGAACGACGGTGGACTGACGGTGTTCGGGAACGAGGTGGTGACCCGGATGAACAGCGTCGGCATGGCGGTGGATGTGTCGCACTGCGGCGATCGCACGACGCTTGACGCCCTCGATGCATCGAAGCGACCCGTCGTCTTCTCCCACGCGAGTTGCCGCGCCCTCGTTCCGGGGCACCTGCGGTGCAAGACGGACGAGATGATCACGAAGATGGCGCGGAGCGGCGGCGTGATGGGCATCCCCTTCCTGCGCATGATGGTGCGTGAAACAGAGCCCGTGACGGTGGAGCATGTCCTCGACCACTTCGATCACGTCGCGCGCATGGTCGGTGTCGAGCATGTGGCGGTTGGCAGCGACATGGATGTCATCGGCAACCCGAACCCTGTCAACGGTGCGACGCTGAGCGTTCCGCCGACACCGAACTTCGACCGTTATCGCATGCACTTCGATGCGAAAGGTGATCGCCTGCTGACGATCGAGGGCCTCAGTCACCCGAAGCGCATGTTCGACGTTGCCGAGGGGTTGATTCGCCGCCGCTACAGAGATGCCGACATCAGCGCGATTCTTGGCGGCAACGCCGCGCGCGTGTTGTCCACCATCTGGAAGGGATGAGTGGTGGCGTCGCCTGACGCGCCGGCCCGCGCGGCGCTCGAAGCACGTGCCTACCGGCGCGTGACCTGGCGCCTGATCCCGTTCCTGCTGGTGTGTTACGTCGTGGCGTACCTCGATCGCGTCAATGTCGGATTCGCGAAGCTGCAGATGCTCGGTGATCTGCGCATGAGCGAGACCGCGTACGGCATCGGGGCCGGGATCTTCTTCATCGGGTACTTCCTGTTCGAAGTGCCGAGCAACCTGATCCTGCACCGCACTGGTGCGCGCGTCTGGATCGCGCGGATCATGATCACGTGGGGCGTGTTGTCTGCCACGATGATGCTCGTGACCAACGAATGGCAGTTCTATCTGGTGCGATTCTTCCTCGGGATCGCAGAGGCGGGGTTCTTTCCAGGAATCATCTATTACCTGACGCAGTGGTATCCGGCGTCGCGTCGCGGTCGGGTGCTGTCGCTCTTCATCACGGGCATCGCGGTGTCGGGTGTCATCGGTGGTCC
Organism: Gemmatimonadaceae bacterium; assembly: GCA_031373905.1. Lineage (GTDB taxonomy): Bacteria > Gemmatimonadota > Gemmatimonadetes > Gemmatimonadales > Gemmatimonadaceae > JACMLX01. The sequence goes on from JANMNM010000210.1 coordinate 9,311, forward strand.
GGTGTCCGGCTGGATTCTTGGCTCGATGTCCGGCGTGAATGGATGGGCCGGATGGCAATGGCTGTTTCTGCTGGAGGGGATTCCCGCGATACTGATGGGCGTTGCGGTCTATCTGTGGCTTGATGACAGCGTCGAACGCGCGCCGTGGTTGTCACATGCCGAGCGTGAGATCCTCGTGCAGAATCTTCGCGATGAAGCCGCTGGTGTGGAGCACCCGAGCGTCTTCGCGGCACTCGCGAACCCGTTCGTCGTGCTGCTCGCCGGTCTGTACTTCTGTGACGTGATGGGGTTGTACGCCATCGGTTTCTGGTTGCCGCAGCTGATACGGACAATGGGCGTGGCTGATGCCGGTCGGGTTGGCCTGCTGAGCGCGCTGCCCTATGGCGTTGCGGCGGTGACGATGGTGCTGGTTGGGCGCAGTTCCGACCGCCGGCGTGAGCGACGATGGCATCTGGCTGGTGTGATGCTGCTCGGCGCGGCCGGGCTCGTGGTGGCTGGGCGTTTCAGTACGAATCTTGTAATTGGTCTCACGGCAACGTGCGCGGCGACCATGGGTGCGTTGTCGGCGGCACCGATCTTCTGGACGTTGCCGCCGACGGTCTTGCGCGGTGCCTCGGCGGCAGCCGGCATCGCAGCCATCAACTCCGTCGGCAATCTTGCAGGCTTTCTGAGCCCATATCTCATCGGTGTCGTGAAGGATGCCACCGGTGAGACTACGTACGCGTTGTATGTCATCGCGGCATTCATGGGCGTGGGGGCGATGCTCGCCCTGCTCGCGACAAGCGCGCGATTCATGCCGGATTCTTCTCTCGCACGATCATGAGCCCTTCGATCCACGCCAGGTTGTGTGCGGCGCTGCTGACATGCCTGCCGGCAGTGCTGCATGCACAAGTTTCGCCGCAACTGACGATCGAGCGGGCGTACTCGATGCCCTCCCTGATCGGCACGGCGCCGCGCGGTGCGGCGTGGTCGCCAGACAGCCGACGACTTACATTCCTGTGGAATGACGAGGGGACGGCATTCTGCGATGTGTGGCTGGTCGACGTGCCGAATGGCCGGCCGGTGCGAGTCACCCGCATGCCGCGACCGGTCGTTCCTCCCGGCCCGGACAGCAGCTATGCGCGACAACGTGCGTTGATCGCAGCGGAGCGTGACGCCGGCGTGAGCAGCGTGCAGTTCACCGCTGATGGCGGGAGGTTGCTGTTCACGTTTCGCGGAGATGTTTTCAGTGTCGCGCCGGGAAGTGCGCCGGTTCAGCTGACCAACACGCCGGAGCCGGAGCAGAACCTGACGCTCATTCCGCGCTCGAACCGCGTGTCGTGGCTGTCGCGGGGCGACGTGTGGGAGGGAACGCTCGAGGGTGACTCGCTGCGCGGACGCGTCCAGCGTACCCGGATCGCCAGCGCTGGCGTTGGCGTCGAGCGATTCTCGTGGTCGTCAGATGGGGCGATGCTGGCGGTTGTGGAAGTGGATCGTCGCGCGATTCCCCAGCGGGGAATTCCCGACTACCTGACCGCCGAGACGCAGATGCCGCTGGTGCGGCGCAACTACCCGGGCGAACCGTCCGAGTCACGCCGCATTGGTGTCGTCACTGTGGGTGGTGCGGATGTCCGTTGGATTCCGCTCAGCACTGATCCGATGGGACTGATCTTCACCGTGGCGTGGGCGCCGGCAGCAGCTCGGCTTTTGGTCGACGTGAGCGACCTGTTCGTGAAGGACCGGCGAATCATGACGGTCGACGCGGTGACCGGAGTCGCGGCGACCATCGTTCGCGAGGAGCAACCGCTGAACGTGTCGGCGGAGTGGTGGGCCGACTGGTCTCCGGATGGGCGGCAAGTCTACTTCACTTCCGATCGCGAGCGCGATTATCACGTGTATGCCGTGTCAGCGACCGGCGGCACTCCGCGCGCGTTGACGCGCGGCAACTGGGCGGTGTTCGGCGTTGACGTCACGCCGCGCGGATTCGTGATCGTTGGGAATCGTGGGCGCAGCGAGGACCGGCAGATGTTCCGGGTCGGCTTGAACGGCGGCGAGCCGCAACGCATCTCCGTACGCGATGGAACACACTCGCCGACCGTGTCACCCGACGGACGTCAGGTTGCCGACCTGTTCTCTGCCGACACGATTCCGCCGGATCTGTTCCTGACCGACATCGACGCACCCGGGGAGCAGGCCGATCGTGAACGTCGCGTGACGACATCACCGTCGGCCGATTTCGCGACGTATCGATGGGTGATGCCGCGCTACGTCTCGTTCCCCAGTCGCGCCGACGGCGCCATCCTGAGCGGGCGGCTGCTGCTGCCACAGGGCTATGTCGCCGGCACGCGCGTGCCAGTGATCGTTGGCTCTGCGTACTCCAACACCGTGCGCAATCAGTGGGGAGGCCGCAACGCACATCCGCTCTGGGGGCTGGATGCGGTGCTGCTGCAGAAAGGGTTTGCGGTCTTCGCGGTGGACGTGGCCGGAAGCTCGGGACATGGCACTGCGTTTCGACGCCGGATCCGGCTCGACTACGGCGGCATCGATGTGGAGGACCTGCACAGCGGCGTGGAATACCTCGTGCGCGAAGGCATTGCGGATTCAACGCGCATCGGCATCTGGGGCAGCAGTTACGGCGGCTTGCTGACGACGATGTCGCTCTTCACGAAGCCGGGTGTCTATCGTGCGGGAATCGCCGGTGCGCCCGCGACGAACGTGTGGCACGCGCTGACGGGTGAGCAGCGTGTGATGATGCGTCCCCAGGAGCAGAGGGCGGCCTATGCGAGCGCGTCGTCACATACGAAGGCTGCGGGATTACGTGATCACCTCATGATCGTTCACGGGATGCGGGATCAGGTCGTGCTGTACAAGGACTCGGTCTGGCTCACACAGTACCTGATGCAACTGGGACGAAGTGTTGAACTGCTCACATTGCCGGACGCGCAGCATGGATGGGACACGGAAGGGCTGTATCAGACACGCTTTGCCTTCACGCGGATGCTGGAGTTCTTCGAGACACACCTTGGCTCGTCGCCGAAGTGAGCGTGCCCTGGGCACGACAGTATCTCGCGCAGCCGCGCGTCGCGCGGGCGCTCGCAGTGCAAACACACCCTGGACGAGGGGCATCGTGCATCGCTTGATCATCCCTGTTCGTTCGCGAATGACGGCCATGGCAGCAGGCGTGTTGCTGGTCGCGTCACCTGGGTTTGCGCAGCGGCGACCGGTTGACCTGCTGATCACGAACGCCAGCGTCATCGATGTGGTGACGGGGCGTATCGCCAGGGCGCAGTCCATCGCAACGCGCGGCGACACGATCGTCGGGGTCGGCCGCGCCGACATCGCGCGGGGCATGCGCGCGACCAGAACCATTGATGCGGGCGGCCGCTTCGTCATCCCGGCATTGTGGGACATGCATGTACACTTCGGCGGCGGGCCGGCGTTGATCGAAGAAAACCGGGCGTTGCTGCCGCTGTACACCGCGCACGGCATTGTCGCGGTGCGCGACGCGGCGGGCGACCTGGCCGAAAGTGTGCTCGCGTGGCGCGACTCGATCGCGGCAGGCACACTCGCCGGCCCGATGCTCTTCACGTCCGGACCGAAGATCGAGGGAATCAATTCCGTCTGGCCCGGCGACATCGAGGTCGACACCCGTGCCGGAGTGGACAGCGCACTCGATCGCCTGCAGGCGATGCGCGTGGACTTCGTGAAGCTCACCGACAATACGCTCAAGCCCGACCTCTTCCGCTACGCGCTCGGTGAGATCCGGAAGCGTGGCATGCGCAGTTCCGCGCACATCCCCTCGGCAGTCTCCGTGCGCGAGGCGATCATGCTCGGCCTCGGTTCAATCGAGCACCTGTCATATGCCGTTCGCGCGGGCGCCGAGCGTGAGGGCCAGCCGACTGCGTCGGACATGATCGCGGGTTTCGACTCCACGACGGCGGTGGCGACCTATCGATTGATGTCCGCGCGCGGCACGGCGATCACGCCGACGCTCAACATCAGCAGGACGCTGGCGTGGCTGGACACTGACACGCACGCCACCGATTCCTATCTTCGATACATCGGCCCGCGGCTGCAGGCCACCTATCAGGGCCGGGTGACCCGCGCCGCGCAGGCGGATTCCGCGGCAATTGCGCGGCGCCATCGGATGTACGAATTCACCAGTGCGCGCCTGCCGATGCTGCAGGCGGCCGGCGTGTTGATCCTCGCTGGCACGGACGCGGGGTTTCTCAACTCGTTTGATTATCCTGGGATCGGCCTGCACGACGAATTGCGGCTGATGGTGCAGGCGGGGCTGACGCCGCTGCAGGCGCTGCGCGGCGCGACGATCAACGGTGCGAGGTTCCTTGGCATGACGGCGCGGCATGGCACGATTGCGCGCGGCAAGTCCGCCAACCTGTTGATCCTCGACCGCAACCCGCTGACTGACATCAGCGCCACGCGTGCGATCCATGCGCTCGTGCAGCGTGGTGCGTGGCACGATCGCGCGGGGCTCGACGCGCTGCTGGCGGCAGCGGCGGTGGCGGTGACGGCGATGCCGCGGCCGTGAAGCGGGGAGTCGCTCGGAGTGCCTGACAAAGCGCGTCGATGTTCAATCGGCAGCCGGAACGCGGCCGGAGCGGAGCGCGACGGTGCTCGGTGCTTTCGCGACAACGAATTCCCGGCGGTGCATACCGTCACGCTGACATCCGCGGCCCGAAATGCACACGCCCCACCTGCCGCCGATGCGCGGCGGCTGCGAACTTGTCGTGACGACGGACACTGTGTCTCCCCACACACCCAGGCGCATCGATGACCGGCACGGCCAGACTGACGCTGTTCGCAACAGGGATCGCCCTCCTCGCATCTCCCGCCGCGGCGCAGCAGTTCGACGTGATGGAGGCGACGATCCCCGGGGTACATGCGGCGCTGGATGCCAGGCGACTCACCTGTCGCGCACTGGTGCAGGCATACCTGGACCGCATCGACGCCTACGACAAGCGCGGCCCGGCGTTGAATGCGATCCAGCACGTGAACCGACGCGCGCTGGCCGAGGCGGATTCGCTGGATGGCGTGCAACGCGCAAGAGGGAAACGCGGGCCGCTCCACTGCGTGCCGGTGCTGCTCAAGGACCAGATCGAGACGAAAGACATGCCGACCACCTATGGCTCGGCCCTTTTCCGGGATTTCGTGCCGACGCGTGATGCGACCGCCGTGCAGCGGCTGGAAGCCGCGGGCGCGATCATCATCGCCAAGACCACGATGGGCGAGTTCGCGGGGCGCTACGTCGGGTCGGCAGCCGGCATCATCCGCAACGCCTACGATCCGACGCGCAACCCGAGTGGGTCGTCGGGGGGATCGGCGTCCGCCGTCGCGGCGAACTTCGGCCTGGTGGGCATCGGTGAAGACACGGGCGGCTCCATTCGCGGGCCGGCCGCGGTGAGCAGCCTGGTGGGCCTGCGCCCGACGTTGCCGCTGGTGAGCCGGTTCGGCATGCTGCCGGCCAACCCGACGCAGGATACGATGGGCCCGATGACGCGCACCGTCGCCGACGCGGCGCGGGTGCTCGACGTGATCGCCGGCTACGATGCCAACGATCCCGTCACCGCCTGGGCGGTTGGGCACGTGCCGCCCACCTACACCACCGCACTGGTGACAACGGCACTGCGTGGTGCACGCATCGGTGTGCTGCGATTCCCGCGCGATACGGCGTCACGGGGTTGCGGCCAACGCGACACCACCGCCAGGACCGGCGGCCGCGACACCACGATCAGCGCCGACTCGGCCGCGAAACGTGATTCCGCCGAGCGTGTGATTCGCGCGGAGTTCGCCCGGGTGCGGGTGGTGTTCGATCGCGCTGTGCACGATCTTCGCGCGCAGGGTGCGGTGGTGGTGGACTCGCTGGTGGTGCCAACCGTGCCAGGCAGTTGCGTCGACAATGACTTCGAGACCGAAGAGGCAACCGACGCCTACTTCGCGCAGCACGCCAATGCGCCGGTCAAGACGCTCAAGGAGATCATGCTCGCCGGCGCCGTCAATCCGTGGCGCGCGCGCACGATGATCGGCCTCGTCGGCAAGTCGACGTCCGACCCGGCCTATCTGACCGTGATGAAGTCACGCGAGGCACTGCGCGTGGCGATCCTGAAGCTGATGGCCGACCAGCGCCTCGACGCGCTGGTGTATGCCACCTACGATGCCCCGCCCACACCAATCGCCGCCGACGTGCTCACCAACCCGCGCACGGTGGATGGCTACGGCCGCGGGGACAATCGCAGTCTCAGCCCGTCACTCGGCTTTCCCGCGCTGACGGTGCCAGCAGGTTTCTCTGACGACGGCCTACCGGTGGGACTCGAACTGCTCGGCCGACCCTACAGCGAAGCGCAACTCCTCGGGTTCGGGTTTGCCTTCGAGCAGGCGACACGGCATCGGCGTCCGCCAGCAACGACGCCGGCGATCAACCGACCGTGAGCCTCGATCACGGCGCGCAGATTCGCGCGCTGCGTGCCGCGTCGCATGTCGCGATCAGCGCGCGCGATGTGGAGGCGGTGATCGCGCTGATGGTCGAGCAGGTGACGGTGTCGGTCGCCGGAGGGCCGACGCTCGTTGGCCGCGACGCCTCCCGCCTCGCGTTCATAGAGCAATTCGCTGATCCGTCGTTCCGCGGGTACGTGCGCGAGCCGTCGACGATCACCGTGCATGATCCGCCGATCACTGCCAGCGAAGAGGGACGCTGGGTCGGTCGTTGGCAGCGCGGCCTGCGGCGCGAGGAACAACGCGGCGTGTACACTGCCGAGTGGAGATGGCGCGACGCGGGGCGGGGGTGGCAGCTGGCGTCGGAGGTGTTCGTGTCGGGACCAGGCTGAGAGCGGACGGCACCAACTCTCCCACGACGTCGATGGGGAACGTCCTGCGCGCTGCATCACGAAAATTCCCGCGCTCGCCGCTCCCGATGCAGTCAACTCGATTCGCGCCTGGTCCTGCGGTGCTTATCCAGCGCGTTGGTTGGCGGCCGGTGGTAACGGCCGAATGCGCTGCGCGTCGTCGCGCCACATCGCGTACAGGATTCCGGGCAGGCGACGCGCGAGGGCGACCACCCCGATGCGTTTGCCACGCCCCTGCGCAATCTGTACCGTCCACGCCGCGTCGACCAGCAGCCACCGCATCCGGCCGCTGCCCGATGTGGTGATGTGACCGAGCTGGCGCTGCACGCCCGAGGTCCGTTCGCTGGGAATCACCCCGAGATACGCCTCGAGCTCGTGCGCCGTGCGGAACCGCGTGATGTCATCGATCGTCGTCACGAACGCGCTCGCCGTCACCGGCCCCACACCGGGCGCCGCGGTCAGGCGCGTCGCGACCGGATCCTCTGTCGCGAACACTGCGATGCGCGGCGCCAACTCCGTCGGCAACGCCGGTGAGAGATCCAACTCGGCGATCCGCGTGGGCACCCACGCACTCGCACTCGTCGGCGCGCGGAGTCCGTCGCGTCGCACCAGGGCTTTTGCCAGCGCGACATACCGCGTGCGCGTGCGCACCAATGCATCCCGCACCGCCAGTTCCGCGCGCACGTGCCGGCGCGCGGCCGCTCACCGAACGCGGCGGTGAACCGCTTTCTGCGCGTGGCGATCCGGCGGTCGGTGATGCGGCCGTCGTCCGCTGTGCATGGACCGCTGGCTCTCGCGCTTCAGCAGATCCAGGCCGATGATCTCGATGGCGGCTGGCCTCCCGGTCGTGCGCCACGTCGCCAGACGGTGAGCGCGTGATAGTGGTGGAACAGTGGGTACCACCACGTTGCCGTGGTGGCCCAACCGCCGCTTCATACCAACTATCCCGCCGGCCGTCAACGCGGTGTGAGCAGCGCCGCCGGAATCGGATTTCCTGGTGTTTCCGCTTCCCAGAAGATCGTCACCACCCACCACCGTGTGCCGTCGTGGAAGAGCTGGAACGAGTTGACGCCACGCGCGAACGGTGCGGCATCATTCAGTGCTCGCTTCGAATCGTAGGCACTCATGAGGTGCACCACGTTGCCGTAGCGTTCGAGTCTGCGGCCGATCTCGCGCTCGAAGAAGCCGCTGCGTTCCAGCTGCGGGCCGGCGGTGACGATGTATTCCTCCGGCGTCCAGACGCGCAGGCTGCCGACACCGTCCGGCCGCTTGCCGGTGGGGATCAGTCGTGCGCCCGGCGCCATCAGCGACCGGAAGCGATCCCAGTCTCGCTGCTGGCCAGCGGGCCCGGAGATCACGTCGTAGATGGCGCGCATGATGGCGTCGATGCTTTCGACGTCAGCGGGGCGTGCGGGTGGCGACGTGCGGGCCGCGTCCACGCTGGCCGTCTGCTGCGCGGGCGCAAGCGCGGGTATCAGGACGAGCGAGCAGGCAAGCAGCGCGAGGCGCAGGCAGCGTGGGACATACATGGAATGGGCTCCGGTTCGCGGGAGAAAGACTCTTGCGTGCGCAGTCGGCGGAGGCGCACACATCACATCACATCACATCTCGCGGACGCGTGTGCGTCGGCACAACAATGGTCTTGACGTCGTACGGGTTGTACTGCGCCGGTATTCCCATTGGCGCTGCCGCTGGAGCAGCGGTGGCCTGTGTGGCAGTAGTCATCACCTGTCGCCTGAATTCCGTGAGCTGTCGCGCTTGTGTCCGAGGTATCCCGGCGGGTGATAGTACAAGTGGTGGCACTTGTCGGCGCTCCAGACATTTGTCAGGGAGCACAGGACGTACATCGACGCGGCTTGAACTTCCGCGAGACGGCTGGTGCTGCCTGCTGCCTGTCCCACGATGTACATGCTCCGCACCTCTCCGAGCGTCGAGTCCTTTATTTCAAGTGCGATGGAATCAATGATCCCGTCGTGCTTGTACGTGTCGTCGAGCGTGACAAGGGCGAAGTCGATCAGGTCGCTCATCTATCGTACAGCGTACCGGAAATTGCGATTGGTGTCTTGCTGTATGTGCGCGCGAAAGGCCTGATGGCGTCGGGCACTCACAGCGGAAGGTACCTCGTGGCAGCTGGGTGCCGGAAGGTACGCTGGCTCATATTATCGGGAGCCGGGTTCGGGTCGTGTTCCCGCCGCTTCGCGATCATGGGGTCGATCATGGGGTCAGTGTCCTTGCACTGACCTATTCGTTCAAGGACTCTGATCCACTGGACTCCAGACGCGTACCCTGCCGACGCCGTAAGGGCGCTTCCGCATGGGAATCAGTCGCGCTCCCGAAACCAACAGCGAGCGGAACCGATCCCAGTCGCGCGTGCAATGGCGGCGGTGCTCCTCCAGCGTTTGCGACGGTAGGCCCGGTCCCCGTATGGTCGGCCATTCCGCCTGGTGAATCGCCCCGGGTTTTCAGGAGACTCGTTTGCTTGCCGGCCGGTCAATCGGCCGTACATTGATTTCGTCCCTCTCCAACCACCCGGACCCTGGTGACATTCGACCTGCGGGACCTGCTGCAGCGCACCCTCGGCGACGCCTACGTGTTGGAGCGGGAGTTGCCACGTGGCGGGATGTCGCGCGTCTTCGTCGCCACCGAATGTGCGCTCGGCCGGCAGGTCGTGGTGAAGGTCCTTCCCGCCGAAATGGCTGGGCACGTTTCGGTGGAGCGCTTCAAGCGCGAGATCGCGCTCGCCGCCCGGCTGCAACACCCGCACATCGTGCCGCTGCTCGCCGCCGGCGATGCCGAGGGGCTGCCGTTCTTCACGATGCCGCTGGTGGAAGGCGAATCGTTGCGGGAGCGATTGGCAAAGGACGGCGAACTGCCGCTCAACGAAGCGGTCCGTCTGCTGCGCGAGATCGCTGCGGTGCTGGCCTATGCCCACAAGCAAGGCATCGTCCATCGCGACATCAAGCCGGATAACGTCCTGCTCTCGGGCGGCAGCGCGATGGTGACCGACTTCGGTGTGGCGAAGGCGCTCTCGGCGTCGAGCGAAGTCGAGGAGCAGTCGACCACTTCCATAGGAGTGGCACTGGGGACGCCGGCATACATGTCGCCGGAGCAGGCATGCGGCGACCCGAACGTGGACCATCGGGCCGACATCTATGCGTTCGGCGTGTTGGCGTACGAGTTGCTCACCGGTCAGCCGCCATTTGTCGCACGTACGCCGCAGCAACTGCTGTCGGCGCACGTGAACGAGGTGCCGGAACAAATCACGAAGCGGCGGGCCACGATCCCGCCGGCGATGGCAGCGATGGTGATGCAATGCCTGCAGAAGCATCCGGCTGACCGTCCGCAATCGGCGCGTGAGCTGGTGCACGCGCTGGACGCGATGAACACGCCGAGTGGGGGGATGCAGCCGATGGTGGCGCTCGGGGCGATGACCGCGCGGTCGCGGCGATGGCTCCTCCCCACGATCGCTGTTGCGGCACTCGCCGCCGTCACGGCCGTGGTACTGCGTCGGACACCGCCCGTGACGAACACGGAGAAAAGCATCGCCGTCATTCCCGATGCACTCCAGGGGAGCGATACCGCGAGCGCGACGTTTACCGAGGGCATGGCAGAGACGCTGATCAGCCAGCTCGCGCGGGTGCCACAGCTCGTCGTGCGGTCGCGCGCGGCGTCATTCGCCTTCGCCGGCAGCCGCGAAACGCCGGCCGAGCAGGGGCGCAAGCTCAACGCGGCGACGCTGCTCAACGTGTCGGTGCGGCGCGCGGGCGATCGCCTGCGCGTCACCGTCGGGCTCACCCGGGTTTCCGACGGCGCCGTCATCTGGTCCAGCCAATACGACCGCCCGCTGCAGGATGTCTTTGCGCTCCAGGACGAGATCGCGAGGACCACGGTGGACAGCTTGCGCGTGACGCTTGGTTCCGAGGAGCAGACGCTGCTGACGAAGCGCGGGACGGAGAATCCCGAGGCATACGATCTGTACCTGAACGGCCGCTTCCTGCAGTACCGGTTCAACGAAGGCGGCCTGCGTCGCGCGATCGCGCTCTATGCCGAGGCGATCCGCAAGGACCCAGGGTACGCACTGGCCTGGGCCGCCACCGCCGAAGCGTGGCAGTGGCTGAACGACGATTGGGTCCCACCGCGCGTCGCAATGCCGAAGATCGCGGAAGCGGTGGAGCGCGCGCTTGCGCTCGACTCCACGCTCGCTGAAGCCCATGCGATGAACGTGACGGTGCTGCTCTTCAACAAGCGGGACGGGGCGGCGGCCCTGCGCGAAGCCGAGCTTGCCAGACGGCTCGACCCACGGTCGAGCACGGCCGCCTTCAGCTACGCGGAGGCCCTGGGGTTCCTTGGCCGGGGAAGGGAGGCCCTGATCCAAGCAGACAGCCAGGCTGCGCTTGAACCGGGGGCACCCCTCAAGAGAATGCTCGCTGGCGCGGCGAGGCTTGGAGTCGGCCAACTGGAGGAGGGGCTTGCGGAGCTCAATCGGGCGATCAGCCTGGACTCCACGTTCGCGGCAGCGTGGAACTGGAAGGCCAAAGCGCTCATCGAGCTCGGGCGGCCACAAGAGGCGCTGATCGCGCTCACACACGGAACGAGTCAGCGGAGCGCCAACCGGATGAACAGGGCAATCGCGTACGCGGCGCTGGGCCGTGCGACCGAAGCACGCTCAATCGTCGACACACTGATCGCGGAATCGAAGGTGCGCTACATCGACGCCAACTACATCGCCCAGCCGCTCCTCGCGCTCGGCGACAGGGATGGTGCGCTGAAGTGGCTCAAGCGTCTGGTCGACGACCGCGCGACCACGTCCTGCTGCCTCGCGATCGCAAGCGAATGGAAACCACTGCGCGCGGATCCGCGGTTTCAGGCGCTGGTGCGCGAGGTGGATGCACAGAGGAAGTAAGGTGCGCGGGCATGCACCTGATTCAGGAGCTCCTGGCGTCGAGTCTGCTGTTCCCGCTCGTGATACTGGTCAGCGCGGCGTGTGCTTCCGGTTCCGCAATCGTCACGGGTAGCAGGCGGCCGGCCGTGGCGCCGGAGAGTGTGACGCGGTACCTCGAACCGCCCGCCGCGTACGAGGTAATTGGCCTCGTGAGTGCATCAAGCGATGCCGGGTGGACCGAGCAACAAGGTGCGGTGACTACGCGATTGCGGAACTGAGGAAGCAAGCCGCAAACCTGGGAGCGAACGGCGTTCTCATTGTCTCTTCCGGCGAGACGACCAGCACCGTGGTATTTGGGCAAGGCACCGGATTCTTGTACACGGTACCGGTCACAGCCAGGACCGTTCAGGATCGAGCTGTCTACGTCAAGGCGCCCTGGTCGAGCGCAAGCCACAGGTCCGTCGCTAAACTTGCCCCGCTTTTGTGGAACCTCCATCTCTGTGGCAGAGGAGGCGTCCGCGATGCCCCGTTGTCCCGCTGCGAATCCTGCGGCCTAAGGTGAGCGGATCATCGCGTTGGCCCGCGCTGCTCGCAGTGCCGCAGAAGTGGCCAACGAGTTCGAGCCGTCGCAGCAGACGATTCGGAACTGAATCGTTCAGGCCGAGGCGGATCGAGGCGAGCGTCCTGACGTGCTGACGAACGATGAGCGGGCCGAACTCCAGCGCCTCCGTCGCGAGCAGCAGCTCATCGTGGAGCGTGACATTCCGGGAAAAGCGGTGGCCTGGTTCACGCGGGCGTCGGGGACGAGCCTCCGAGTCTTCGCAGTCGCGAGTACGGATCAGGGCGACGCACCCGGTGCGACGATGTGCCGCGTGTTCCGCTTTTCGCAGAGTGGCTATGACGCGTGGCGGACGCGACTGCCGTCGGCTCGGGCGCGACGTGATGTCGCGTTGGCAATGCGTATCCGCGCGGCGCATGCGCGCGCCGAAGCCCAGCATGCAGGGGAGCCGCCGCAGGCGGTCCCGTCAATGGCCGCGGGAACTTGCGGTTCACGGCTGCGGGAATTCGGACGCCCTTCCAACTACGGAGCGCGACAGCGAAAGCTCGGCGGAAGTCCAGTGTCGAGTTCCACGTCGGAACGCCTTCCACCGGTAGTGATGCCACAGCCGGCCAGGCGACGGCCCGCTGATGCGGAATGTGCGAGAACGGTAAGAAATGCGCCAAACCGGGCTGCAGCATCCGACCTGATGCTAGAGTCAGCGGGGTGGACTTCGTCATGCGCGTGCGTCCCACGCCATGCAATCACAGCCCCGTGTCGCACCTTCGCGGTGCAAGGATGCTCATGCGATATCCAGCGCTCTTGATGGCAGTCGGTTCGCTCGCCGGGCTCGTATCCGTGGGCTGCGGCTCGACGCCGGGACCGACGGCGACACCGGTCCTCAGCGTGGCCGGGGCCTATCAGACGACGGTGAGTCTGTTGCAGAGCACGTGTGTTGGCACGGTAGTGCAGACCTTCCCGACCACCGTCACGCATACGCCCGGCGCCTCGTCGCTGACAGTGACACACGCGGGCAGCGTATACGCGGGCACCGTTTCGGCCGATGCATCCTTCCGGACGCCTGCCGCGCCGTTCATGATCAGCGGGGTCACCTATCAGATCGGCATCGTGGGGCAGTTCACGCTGACCGCGATGGACGCGACGGTCACGGTGCAGGCCGGAGTGCAGCCGCCGTGCCAGTTCACGGCGCGCTGGGTGGGGCCGAAGACGGGGGCGCCGAATGTGATTCCGTAGGGAAGCGTCGCGCGGCCAGCCTCAGATGTGCACCGCGAGTGGGTGCCGCGCCCTCATACCTGACACCTTGTGGTGTCCGCGAGCGTATGGCGGACATTCGCACACGCAAACAGGGAGACGGCCGATGGATCCAAGGCAAGTAACGATGGTCGTCACGGTGAGTCTCGCCGCAGTTGTGGCGCTGGTGAAAATTCTCTCCGACGCCGTCATCCGCTGGCGCGAACTCCGCGTCACCAACTCAGCAACCCAGGCCGAGGCGCGGCTGGAGCGCATGGAACTAGCGCTCGAGTCTATCGCGGTGCAGATCGAGCGTACCGGCGAGGCACAGCGGTTTGCCGCGCGACTGTCGCCCCAACTGCCGGATGCGACTCCGGTGCCTGTCGTAAGGATGACGACGCCGCACTGAGCCACCACGACCACCTCCGGCAGCAGCTGAACGGACGCGGCACACCGACTCACAGCCGGTGCGCCGCGCGAATGTCACACGAGGAAACCATCCTGCAGCCGGATCACGCGCTGGGCATGGGCCGCGTTCTCTGCGGAGTGTGTGACCTGAATGATGGTCATGCCCTGCGCATTCAGCCTCGAGAACAGCTGCATGATCTCGCGTGCCTGCGTCGAGTGCAGATTGCCGGTGGGCTCGTCGGCGAGAAGAAGTGATGGTGAGTGCACGAGCGCGCGCGCAACACCGACGAGCTGCTGCTGCCCGCCGGAGAGTTGTGTCGGGAACAGGTCCTTCTTGCCGACGATACCGAAGCGGTCGAGTGTGTCGGCAACCAGTGCCTGCCGTTCGGACAGCTTGATGTTGCGATACGACAACGGCATGTCGATGTTCTCGGCCACGGTCAGGTCATCGAGCAGGTGATACTGCTGAAAGACGAAACCGACACGCTCCTTGTGCAACGCTGCGCGCTCGCGTGTGCCGAGGGAGTGTACGGCGTGACCGTCCATCATGTATTCACCGGTCCACGCACCATCGAGCATGCCGAGGATCGAGAGCAGCGTGCTCTTGCCGGCACCTGAAGGGCCGATGATGGTGACGAACTCACCCCTCGCGATATCGAGGGTGATCTGGCGCAGTACGTAGTGCCGGCCACCGGCGGCTGGGTAGGACTTTTCGATGTTGCGGAGGGAAATCATGGCCTGTGCGGTGATGGCTGATGCCGACACGGATGCTGCTTCGGCGGCAGATACTGATCGGTGATCATCTCCGATCCCTGCACACGCAGTCCGACACTCACGTCGTGGAAGAACTGCTGAAGACTACTCACGGTCTCTCCGATGGCGGAGAGCCAGACGGCGTCCAGATTCTCAGCCGCGGTGTTGCGCAGGCTCGATCCGAGATGCCGTGCTGTCGCACAGCGGCCGTCCGGGATGATCGAACGCACGATGTCAAACGGATTCGGCGCGATTTCGAAATCAACGGAGAGACAGAACTTCGCGTTGGTCACCCCTGTCGACGTCATGCGTCGTCTGGTGAAACCCATCGCTTCGATACACGGCCTGCTCAGTCCGCCCGTGTTCGCGCTTGCAGGCGAACAGCTCTCGTGCGGTCTCGGTTTCAGGCGACAGAGACCCGCGATGCAGAATGGCGGCCACGCGCGTCCGTGGGAAGGTGACGATCCAGTCGTCCATGATGTGTTGCGTGAGGGAGCCGTTCGCCGCAAATATGCACTATCCCGCGAGTTCGCTGCCGAATGCGACGCGATTTCCGCTCGGGTCGAGCACCCGGGAAGCAGGCACCCAACACGGCCGATCACCAGCTCCGTGGCGATGGTCGCAACGCGAGCCGGCTCTCCCAAGGCCGATGCCACGGTGAAGCCCAGCCGTTCGCGAGAACAGGCGAGGACCCCGTCCAGATTGGTGACGGCAAGGATCGGGAACATCGTGGTTGCAGTCGGCATGTGAGATCGATCTTCAGAGTGACGCAATTCGATCCTGTACGACGCCAGCGTGTCGATCCCTCCAGAGTTCAGGCGTAGGCGCGAAGCGGACCGCTGGAGCAGGGCAGAGGGCGCTGCAACGGAGCTTCAACACGAGCCGCGTCCGTCGCGGTCGGTGGAACGCTGTGATCCGATTCAGGACATGACGACGAAGGAATCCGCTGGAGGCGCCACGTCGGCCTGCGCATCAATCAGCCCAAGACCGGAGTCGCCGGATCGACCATCACCGTGCGCGCCGCTGCGACTCGTGCGCGGCAGCTCCGTCGCGCGTGCCGCGCAGCGCGAGAAGTGTGCGTGGGCCCGCACAGGGGCTCGGCTGCTTGGCGTTGCAGCGTACGATCACGGTGTGGCGAGCACGACATCTGCCTGGCAGCCGCTGGTTCGCACCGCAGTGTGCACCACCGTGGTAACTCGGCAGCGACACGCTCCGTGTGCTTGACGGCACGATTCCCTGCATATAATCTATCTTGTCGAAGAAATCATGGCCGGGAGCGTGATGTCGCGGAACCTCGGAGAGCTGGAACAGCTGGTGCTGCTGGCACTGATACGCCTCGGTGACGAGGCGTACGGCGTCACCGTGCAAACGGAGATCGAGGAGCGCACCGGCAGGGCCGCCGCGTTTGCGACGGTCTACACCACGCTTGGCCGGCTCGAGTCGAAGGGCTTCGTCGCATCGCACACTGGCAGTCCCACGCCGGAACGCGGCGGGCGCGCCAAGAAGCACTTCAAAGTGACGGCCGCCGGTCGGGCAGCCCTCGGCCGCAGTCTGCGCGACATCAGCAGCATGGCGCATGGACTCGGTGCGCCCTGGGGTCGGACGTGAGCCGCCCTCCCGAGGACGCTCCGCCGCCGCCGCGCGTTGCGAGCTGGCTGCTGGCGAGGCTGCTTGCACCGTCAGTGCGCGACGCGATGCTCGGTGATCTTGCGGAACAATTCACGCGCGCAACGCGGAATGCCGCGACGCAAACCGACGCGGTGCGCCGCGCGAAGCGCAGATACTGGCGCGAGCTCGTGCACGCGCCACGCACGTGGCTGATCCCTCGTCCGCCAGACCCCCATGGGTCGCACCATGCCAACGCGCAGGACAACGCCATGACGCCACTTCTCGCCGATCTCCGCTTCGCGTTCCGTACCATGTCGCGCCGGATCGGGACGACGAGTGTCATGGTCCTGACACTCGCCCTCGGCATCGGCGCGTCGACGGCGATCTTCAGCGCGGTGTATCCGATCCTCGTGAAGACGCTCCCGTATCCGGATGCCGACCAGTTGACGGCGATCTGGGAGCGAGAGTCCGACATGAGCAAGAGCAACATCGGGTTCGCCACCTTCGACGACATCGCGCGAAGCAACCGCTCGTTCCAATCGGTGGCCGCGATGAGTTCCTGGAGCGCGACCATGACGACCGACCGCGAGCCGGTGCAGTTCACCGGCCAGCTCGTGACGCCGGCGTTCTTCACGGTGCTCGGTGTCACGCCGGCGATCGGTCGCAACTTCGTGGCGGCGGACAACGCGCGCGACGGTCCGAGGGTGATCATCCTCAGTCACGCGGTCTGGCGTGACGTATTTCAGGGCGACAGGGCGATCCTCGAGAAGCCGATCACGCTGGACGGCACGGCGTTCCGTGTCATTGGCGTGATGCCCGCGTCATTCGAAAGTGTGCTGAGTCCTTCCGCGCAGGTGTGGTCGCCGCTGCGCTACAATCTCACGCTGCCGTGGGCGTGTCGCACCTGCCGCCATCTGCGTGCGATCGCACGCCGGCGTGCGGATGTCACCGCCGCGCAGGCGCGCGCCGAGATCGACCTGCTGGCCGCGAACATCTTCCGTGATCATCCGACGGACTATTCCGGCACCGGGATGCTCGCGCCGGCGCTGGCCCAGGATCTCACCGATGATGTGCGACCCGCGCTGATGGCGGTGCTCGGAGCGGTGCTGTTGGTGTTGCTCGTGGCATCGCTGAACGTGAGCAACCTGCTGATCGCACGGGGCTTCAGCCGTCGCGGCGAGTTCGCGATTCGTCTTGCGCTTGGCGCTGGTCGTCAACGCATCGTCCGGCAATTGCTGACTGAGAGCTTGCTGTTGTCAGTCATCGGCGGCGTGCTGGGGCTGGCGATCGCTGCTGCCGGGGTTCGCATACTGCTGGCCCTCAGTCCGCCGGCACTTCCGCGCCTGTCCGCCATCGGGATCAACGGCAGCGTGCTGCTGTTCGCGTTCCTGGTGACTGCAGTGATCGGCTGCATCTTCGGCCTGCTGCCGGCCTGGAAAGCGTCGCGCGCCGATGTGCAGCGCGAGTTGCGCGAAGGCTCGCGGAGTGTCGCGCGTTCGGCACGCGTGGTTCGCTCGGGTATCGTCGTGAGCGAAGTGGCGCTGGCGCTGGTGTTGCTCGTGGGGTCGGGGCTGCTGCTGCGCAGCATGCGCCAGCTGCTTGCCGTGAGTCCCGGGTTCGAACCCGCCGGGCTGCTCACACTTCAGGTTCAGGCGGGCGCGGGCCGGATCAACAACGACACGATCGTCCGCCAGTTCTACACGAATGCGCTCGACGCGGTGCGACGTGATCCCGGCGTGTCGTCCGCGGCGTACACCAGCCAGTTCCCGCTCAGCGGCGACTTCGACGGATACGGTGTGCACATTGAGTCGCGTCCGAATCCGAATCCCAGCAACGACCCGAGCGGCTTCCGGTACGCCGTCAGCGATCAGTACTTCGAGACGATGCGGATTCCGCTGGTGCGCGGAAGAAGCTTCACGGAACGTGATGTGGCGGGGCAGCCGGCGGTCGCGATCGTCAACGTGGCCTTCGTGAAGAAGCACTTTGGCGGCGCGAACCCCATTGGTGAACGGGTGCGGGTTGGCGCGCACGACAGCGGGCCCTGGCGCGAGATCGTGGGCGTGGTCGGAGATGTCAGGCAGGTTTCGCTGGAAGCAACCGAGAGCGACGCGATCTACCTCCCCGAAGCGCAGTGGGAGAGTCCGGACTATGCCATGACAGTGGTGGTGCGGGCGAAACGTTCCGCCATTGCCCTGGCGCCGAATGTACGCGCGGCGATCTGGTCGTTCGACAAGAACCAGCCGATTTCGCGTGTGGCCACTGCGGAACACCTGATCGACGGTACGGCGGCGGAACGGCGGTTCGTGCTCGTGCTCTTCGAGGCGTTCGCCGGAGTGGCGCTGGCTCTCGCGGCGGCGGGCATCTACGGCGTGCTGCTCGGCAGTGTGACGGAGCGTACGCGTGAATTCGGGATCCGCGCTGCATTCGGCGCCACGCGGGGGAACCTGATGCGGATGGTGCTGCGGCAGGGATTGGGGATGACCGCGGCGGGGCTGGTGCTCGGCGGTATGCTGGCTGCGATCACGTCGCGCGCGATCAGTGGGATGTTGTTCGGTGTGTCCGGTGTGGATCCCGCGACGTATGCGTCGGTGATGTTCGGGCTGCTGCTGGTTGCAGTGGTCGCGTGCCTTGTGCCGGCCGTGCGTGCGGCGGGCGTCGATCCAGCCGAGGCACTGCGACACGACTGACGGAGCGATAGCGGTACAGCGTCACGGCGCGCGCCCGATTCCCCGCAGCCGTCTCTTCGCTTCATCGTTGGCCGGATCGCGTCTGATTGCCTCCAGGAATGCAGCTTCAGCTGCCGCGGTATCGCCTTTGATCAGCATGACATTCCCGAGTGTGACGAACATGGGAAGCACAATGATTCAGGGCGGTCAGTCCATCCTGCGTTCCTCAGCTCACCGGAACTGCGGATCTTTTTCGTCAACTGGTTCGGCAAGGAGCTCGGACTCCCGGCGCCGCTCGCGATGGCGTTTCTGGCCAAGAGTACGGAGTTCATCTGCGGCGCGCTCGTGTGCGCAGGGCTACTGTCCCGGTTGTCCGCAATGCTGTTGGCCAGTGTGATGATCGTCGCGACGCCGAGCATCGTCCCGCGTGGCGCGTCGCGCGCCGCCTATCCATCGCGGAGCGCAACCGCTGGATCAATGCGCGCCGCCCGACGTGCGGGCACCATGGCCGCGGCGACAGCGACCAACGCAAGCAGCAGCGGTGTGGCGACAATCGTGACCGGGTCGAGGGCGCTGACGCCGTACAATTGACTTCTGAGCACTGTCCCGAGGGCCACGGCGAGTGCCAGGCCAACGGCACCACCAATCGCGACGGTACGAACCGTGTCGCGAAGCACCAGGCGCAGAATCGCTGCGGCTGGAGCGCCCAGCGCCGACCGGATGCCCAGCTCGCGCGTACGTTGCGCCACGTCGAACGCTGCCACGCCGAAAATGCCGACCGCGGCGAGCAGCAGCGCAATTCCGCCAAACAGTCCGGTGAGCGCAGCGCCCAGCTGCGCGGGAAGTCCGCTCTGTCGATTCCCCAATCGCTGGCGATGCCGGGAGACGCAAAGCTGATCGCCAGGACATCGAATCCATCGAGCCCGTTCAGGCCCACCGTGATCGCAACGGCGGCCACCTGCAATCGCGACATCGGCCGGGGGCCGAGCGGGTCGATTGTGCCTTCTGCCGAAGTGGTGCTGCCTCTGGCCTGTCAGTTGCGCTCCTGATGGTCGTGGCGGCAACAGGTCACGCAGTGGACTTCGGGATGGCCGTCAGAACAGACCGCGGCTCAGCCCATGCGAACCTGTTGCCGTGTGTCAGAGAATGCCCGGCAGATCGAGACCCTGCTCGCGCGCGCAATCGCGGGCGATTTCGTACCCGGCGTCGGCGTGGCGCATCACACCGGTCGCAGGATCGTTCCACAGCACCCGCTCCAGCCGACGGGCCGCATCATCGGTTCCATCGGCGACGATGACCATCCCTGAGTGCTGCGAATAGCCCATGCCAACGCCGCCGCCGTGGTGCAGCGATACCCAGGTCGCGCCCGATGCGGTGTTGAGCAGCGCGTTGAGCAGTGGCCAGTCGGACACCGCGTCCGATCCGTCCTTCATCGCCTCTGTCTCGCGATTGGGGCTCGATACCGAGCCGGAATCAAGATGATCGCGGCCAATGACGACTGGCGCCTTCAGTTCGCCGCTCCTGACCATCTCATTGAATGCAAGGCCAAGCCGGTGACGCTGCCCCAAACCGACCCAGCAGATGCGCGCCGGGAGCCCCTGGAAATGAATCCGCTCGCGCGCCATGTCGAGCCAGTTGTGGAGGTGCGGATCATCGGGGATCAGCTCCTTCACCTTGGCGTCGGTCTTGTAGATGTCTTCTGGATCGCCAGACAGCGCGGCCCAACGGAACGGGCCAATGCCGCGGCAGAAGAGCGGTCGGATGTACGCTGGCACGAAGCCCGGGAACGCGAAGGCGTCCGTGACCCCTTCGTCCTTCGCGACCTGGCGAATGTTGTTGCCGTAGTCGAACGTCGGCACACCAGCGGCGTGGAACTCGAGCATCGCGCGGACCTGCACTGCCATCGAGGCGCGCGCGGCCTTCTCGACGCGTGCGGGATCGGTTTCGCGCGCCTGAATCCACTGATCCAGCGTCCAGCCCTGCGGCAGATACCCGTTGATGGGATCGTGCGCCGAGGTCTGGTCCGTGACGCCGTGCGGGCGCACGCCACGCCGGAAGATTTCCGGAAAGATGTCGGCGGCATTGCCAAGCAAGCCAACGGACACGGGCGTGCGGCTCGTGGTGACGATCTCCAGCGCCTCGTCGAGACTGTCGGTCTTGCGATCGATGTACCCCGTGCGCAGGCGCATGTCGATGCGCGAAGGCTGGCATTCGACTGCGATGCACGACGCACCGGCCATCGTTGCCGCCAATGGCTGCGCTCCGCCCATTCCACCCAGGCCCCCGGTGAGGATCCATTTCCCGGCAAGATCGCCACCGTAGTGCTGGCGTCCCATCTCGACAAAGGTCTCATACGTACCCTGCACGATTCCCTGCGAACCGATGTAGATCCATGACCCTGCGGTCATCTGGCCGTACATCATCAGTCCGGCGCGATCGAGTTCGTGGAAATGATCCCAGGTCGCCCACTTCGGGACGAGATTGGAATTCGCGAGCAACACGCGCGGCGCATCCTTGTGCGTGCGGAACACGCCGACCGGCTTGCCCGACTGGATGAGCAGTGTCTGGTCATCCTCGAGGCGCTGCAGCGTCTCGACGATCGTATCGTAGCAGTCCCAGTTGCGCGCGGCGCGGCCGATGCCACCATAGACGACAAGCGCAGTCGGATCTTCCGCGACATCGGGATCGAGGTTGTTCATCAGCATCCGCAGCGGGGCTTCGGTCAGCCAGCTCTTTGCGCTGAGCGCCGTGCCGTGCGCGGCACGAATGACGCGGTCAGTATCCAGTCGGTTCATCGCTGGTCCTTCGCCATGGCGAGACAGGTGGTGAGAATGGCATGGAGCGTGGTTTGCAGTGGTGCGGCACGAACCGGGTCCCAGCGCGGCGGCCAGCAGCCGTCTTCATCGGCATCGCCGCGGATCGCCAGTTCCATCTGGACAGCGTGGATGCCGTGCGCCGGATCGCCGTAGTGGCGCGTGATCCAGCCGCCCTTGAAGCGGCCATTGATGACATGCGCATCACCACCGCAGTGCGTTGCAATCGAGCGTCGGGAATGACGGTCCCGGCATGGGGCACGCTCCCGATCAGCGGCGCATCACCCGGTGACACGGAAAGCCAGTCAGTCATGCCACGCCTGGCGCAGTGGTCAGCGTCGCAAGTTCACCTGACAGGACCAGCGCCTTCGCGTGCGCGATGTCCGGATGGAAATAGCGATCCTCCGTGAGCGTCGGCACGGTCCGCCGCAGCAGTGCGCGCGCCGCCTCGAGTGTGTCACTGGATGTGAGCGGCGCGTGGAAATCGCAGCCCTGCGCCGCCGCCAGATATTCGATCGCGATCACGCCTGCGACATTGTCCGCCATGCTAAAGAGCCGCCGCGCGCCGTGCGCCGCCATCGAGACATGATCTTCCTGGTTGGCCGACGTGGGAATCGAATCGACACTCGCGGGATAAGCGCGCTGCTTGTTTTCAGAGACCAGCGCGGCAGCGGTCACCTGCGGGATCATGAAGCCGGAATTGAGGCCCGGATGCGGGGTGAGGAAGGCCGGCAGGCCGGACAGCGCCGGATCGACCAGCATCGCAACCCGACGCTCCGCGATCGAGCCGATCTCGCACAGCGCCATCGCGATCATGTCGGCCGCAAACGCCACAGGCTCGGCGTGGAAGTTGCCGCCGGAGAGCGCCTCGTCGGTGTCGGCGAAAATCAGCGGGTTGTCGGACACGCCGTTTGCTTCAGTCACCAACGTGGTGGCCGCCTGGCGCAGCAGGTCAAGCACGGCGCCCATGACCTGCGGTTGGCAGCGCAGGCAATACGGATCCTGCACACGTGAATCGTTGACGAGGTGCGATGCGCGGATTGCCGAACCATGCATCAGTGTTCGCAGTGCCACCGCCGTCTCGATCTGACCCTTGTGTCCGCGCAAGGCGTGGATTCGCGGGTCGAACGGCGTGTCAGATCCCTTCGCGGCTTCGGTGGAGAGGGCTCCTGTGAGCAGCGCGGAGGCAAAGAGCCGCTCCGCTTCGAACAATCCGGCCAGTGCATAGGCGCAGGAGAATTGCGTGCCGTTCAGCAGCGCCAGGCCTTCCTTCGGTCCCAGGACAAGTGCCTGAAGTCCGGCACCTGAGAGCGCCTGCAT
>JANMNM010000219.1:0-11521 GCA_031373905.1 Gemmatimonadaceae bacterium
GCAGGCGTGCTCGGGCTTGTGGCCACCGAGGGCCGTGTGCGGCCGCCGGTGATTGACGAAGGTGCAGTCGCGTGTCAGACCGGTGCGCACCGCGGCGCCAGCGCCGAACCTCGGGGCAGTCCCTCGCCAGATACCGGCGTCGGAGCACAGCGCGCTGCCCGGCTTCGCGGCGCACGAGGAATCGAATGAATGGGACGAGCCCGTCGCGCCGCGGCCGAAGTCGCACGGCGCACCGAACGCCGCGACGTCACTGTTCCCGGTGATGCCCTCGCCGCGCTGAGGGTGCCGCGTCACACGAGGCAGAGTTCGTCGTGATGCAGGATCGGTGAAACCGTGACTGGTCCGTTGCCTCGACGCATACACGATTGGTGCAGGTCCGGGAGAAGATGCTCGGTGTCGGCGATGCCATGCCGACGCCAACTCTCTTCCAGGTTTCCACATGTCGTCTCATCGTCTGAATCTGGACCGTTCGCGCGCGCTGCTTGCTGCAGCAGCGCTCAGTCTTGCCGTGGTCGCGACCGCGCAGGCCCAGGATTCCACGCGCGCCGGGCGCGCAGCCACAACCCGGGATTCCGTACAGCGCCTTCGTACGGTCGAGGTGGTCGCGTCGCGCGTCGGACGGGGCAAGACACGCGCCGGGAGCGCTGTGGATCCGGTGGATCTGCACCTCGCGCCCATCGGAACCAGCGCCCTCAAGGTCGTCGAACGCCTGCCTGGCGTGAACATGCAGAGTGCCGACCCGTTCGGCACCTACGAGTGGTCCAACCGCATCACCATCCGTGGCTTCCAGACGCAACAGATCGGACAGACGTTCGATGGGATCACGCTCGGGGACATGTCCTACGGCAACTTCAACGGTCTTGGCATCGGGCGCGCGATCGATGCCGACAATCTCGGCGGAGCCACCGTGCTGCAGGGCAGTGGCGCACTGGGCACGTCGTCGAGCAACAACCTCGGTGGCGTGGTGCAGTACACATCGGACGATCCGTTCGGCAAGCGCACCGTCTCGCTGTCGCAGATGATCGGTGAAGCGAACAGCCGTCGCACCGCCGGGCGTTTCGACACGGGCCTGCTGACGCTCGGCAGCAGCAGTGGCGTCAAGGCATTCATGAGCCTTTCGCGCATCGACAACGACAAGTGGAAGGGCTCCGGGACGCGCGCCTCGCCGGCCGCCGATGTGCTGTTTGGCTCGCGTGGCGGGCTGTTCAGTGTCGGCCAGACGTGGCAGGATCAGCTCAATGCGAAGGTGCAGTTCTTCACGGGCCCGCATCAGGTGATCGGCTACTACGGCCTCTCCGACCGCACCGAGAACGACTACACCGACCTGTCGCTGGCGCGCTGGCGCTCCAGCGGTCGTGACTGGGACCAGTACTCGAGCTGGCCGGTCGCGTTCGCTGCGGCACAGAGTTCCACGCCGGACGAGGCGTACTACAACACGGCACAAGGGGCACGTCGTGACCATATCGGCTATGTGAAGGGCATCTTCCGCCTCGCCGATGGCGCGAAGCTCGAAGTGCAGCCGTACCTGCATTCGAACAAGGGCGCCGGCGACTGGACCGCCCCGAGCTACGGCGCGAGCTGGAGCCCGGATCCCATCTTCTTCCGCCAGACACAGTACGGCAGCCAGCGCTATGGCACGAACGTGAAGGCCACCTTCGAGCTGCCGGGCAACGAACTCGAAATCGGCGGCTGGTACGAGCACAACGAGTCGACGATCCGTCGCGTCGGCTGGCGCCTGAAGAATGCCACCGTCGGCCCCGAGGTGGACTTCACCAATGTGCTGCGCCTGTTCTTCGACCGCACCGGGACGTACGACACCGCGCTCGGCTATATCCAGAACACGAATCGTCTGCTGCAAGGCCGGCTGAAGCTGAACTACGGCTTCAAGGCGGTGCACATCGGCGCCGATTTCGTGAACAATGGCCGCACGATTGCCGGCGCAAAGTCCTTGCCCGACTCGGGGCGCCCCAACTTCTCGTTCCCGACCTCGGCCAGTTTCCTGCCGCAGTTCGGTGCCGTCTATAGCGCCAGCGAGCAGGATGAGTTCTTCGCGAACGTGTCCGAGAACGTGAATGCGTTGCCGTACAGCCCGCAGAGCGGCGTGTACAACACGAGCGCGGCGGCGTACCAGTTCTTCAAGGACAACACGAAGCCGGAGCGCGCCACGACCGTCGAAGCCGGCTATCGCACGCGTCGCGGACCGGTGGAAGCCTCGCTGACGCTGTTCAACGTGGCCTACCGCAATCGACTCATCGGCGTTGCGGTCTGTCCCCTCACCGCCACGTGCGTCAGCTCGTTTGCGAACGTGGGCGGCGTGACATCGCGCGGTGCCGAAGGACTCCTTGCGCTGCGACTTGGTTCCGGCTGGTCAGTGACGTCCACGGCGGCGTTCACGGACGCGACGATCAACGACAACTATGTCAGCGGCACCGCTGACACCGTGAAGTCGAAGGGGAGGCAGATCGTGGACGCGCCACGCCTGCTCGGCAACGTGCAGCTCCGCTATTCGAACGCCGGTTTCGTGGCACAGCTGGGTGGCCGGTATGTGGCCGAGCGCTACTTCTCCATCCTCAACAGCGACGACGGCAGGGTGCCGAGCTACACCACGATCGATGCCAACGTCGAGTACACGCTCCGCAGCGTCCCCGGCGTGAAGGAACTGACGTTCCGTGCCAATGCGCTCAACCTCGCTGACGCGAATTACATCGGCACGATGGGCACCGGCGGCTTCACGCGCACCGGCGACACGCAGACGCTGCTCGCGGGCGCGCGGCGCCTGGTGTTTCTCTCGATCGGCACACGTTTCTAGTTCAGACAGGTGCGTTGCCGGGCGCCGCTGGCTCGGGGCGTCCGGCAGCGTACCGGCAACAGCAGGCGATGATCGCAGTCCCACACGCAGGACGGCCCCCGCACTTGCCGTGCGAGGGGCGTTCCTTGGCAGAGTGTCACCTGTCTTCCCGAGTGTACTGGCGTCCGTCAGCGCGACGGTGGCGGTGAGGATTCGGCCGCGGGGCTGTGTCATCCTCCTCGTGACCGACGGCGCATGCATGGCCGCAACCTGAGCGATGACGGAAACGCGCTCCCGCTCACACGGAACCACTTCGAGGCGTTTCGCTTCGTGATGGCGGATGAGGTCCGATGGAAGTTGTCGTCGTCGGAGCAGGCGCTGCTGCGTGCACGGATGGACATGCTGCGCGTGAGATCCTGTATCACGCTTCCCGGCGTGGCATTGCGGCATATCAGAGCGCTGCGCGGCGGCGGCGTCTTCCCGTCGGCGCTCTGACGGCGACGGATGCGATCCGGGCTGCGGTCCACATTGTGCGTGTGATGTACTCCGCGACCGCGTGACGCGCCTGTTGAGCGGTGCGTCGTTCAGCGGTGCGCCGTTCAGCAGTGCGCCGTTCAGCGGTGCGCTGTTCGCCGCCCGCCCATTCGGCTGAATGCCCCAGCGAGGATGTAGAGCAATCCAACGGCGATCAGCGCGAATTTCACGATCGCGAACGCCCGCGCGAGTGCCGGCCACAGTACGTTGGTGGTGTCGTGGATTGCGTGCCACATCATGGCGTTTTCACACGCGTCGCTTGCCGCCGCAAGGAGCATGACCCAGGTCAGCGCGGCACCAACCCGCGCCAGCGCCGCTGACCGGTGTTGCCACCACCGGCGCGCGACCGCGCAGCCGATCGAGAGCGCGACACCGTAGGCGAGCAGATAGAGCAGATCGATCTTGATGTTGTACTGCGCCGCCTGGTGCCCGCTCTCGCCCCACGCGTCGTAGATTCGCTGCGCGACGGCCGGGGTGCCGGCCAGTTCGAGTGACACGATTCCCAATGGTGATGCGGCCGTGCGCAGCACCGCGCCGGTGACACCAACCCAATAGGCCATCCCGAACGCGGCCACCGATGCGATCGCGAACGCGCGCATGCGATTGCGTTCCGTGAGCCCGCTCCACAGCCCTTCCGCGTTCACGCTACGGAGCCGGGACGCGGCGTGATCGTTGCCATCACGACGAAGCGTTCATCCAGTGCGCGCATGCCGTGGAGTTCACGCGGCGCGTACACCACCACGTCGCCCACCTGCACCGGTACCGGCTCACCGTCGCGCAACACGAGTCCTGCGCCCTGCAAGACCGTGAGCACCACCGTGGACGGACTGGTGTGCTCTGCCACCTGTTGACCGGGCTCGATGCGGAATACGATCATCCGCACGGCGTCGCTGTCATGCACGAGCGCCATCCCCGGGACGCTCGCGCGCGCGGCAACGACACTCTCGGCACTCGCGAGCGGATGATAGTGATGCATGGCACGGGTGGGTGAGTGGGTGGGTGGCATGATGTCTGTCCACCACGCAAGGCGGCGAAGGACACAAGTCTCAGCTGCGGGACTGTCGGGGGCAAGCGCGTGCACGCGCGCGACCGGTGACAATCGCCTATGTTGGCCACCAGAACGTACCACGTCACGACAACCGCACCCTCGTCACTGATCACCGCATGCACCGACACACTGACCCAGCCGTGCGAACCGGTGCCATCGCCTGGGTGCTCGCCGTCCAGTTCTTCATCACGCAGGTTGTCGTCGCCACGGCATGGCAACGCCCGTTCAGCCTGATGACGGATTACATCAGCGACCTGGGAAACACCGCGTGCGGCGGATACCCCGCTGGCAGTGCACACCTCGTCTGCTCGCCGTGGCACATGGCGATGAACGCGTCGTTCATCACGCTGGGTGTGACGATGATCATCGGTGCGATCCTCACGCGCCGTGCGTTCCCGGATGGCTGGGTTCGCACCGTTGCGATCGTGCTGTTCTGCCTCGCCGGGCTCGGTGTGATCGTCGTGGGCATCTATCCTGAGAACACGGACAACGCGCGACACGTGCTTGGCGCAGGCCTCAACTTCGTGGCCGGGAACATCGCGATGATCGTGTTCGGTCTCGCACTTGCGCAGCGCCCGACACACCGCGCACTGATTGCCGTCAGCATCGGCCTCGGCACACTCGGCCTGCTCGCCACGCTGCTCTTTGTGTCGGGCCACTTCCTTGGCATCGGACTGGGTGGCATGGAGCGTGTCGCGGCCTATCCGATGACGGTCTGGCAGATCGTGACGGGCATCGCATTCCTGCGGGCCGGAGCGCGATCGACACCGGCCTGATGTGGGGCACCCCGCCACCGTCGCGACAGCGCTGGCGCCACTGTCGCCTTGCTTGATATTCGGTGTTTATTCGGTAAAGTCCTCTGTCCCTCCGACGGACTTGCCCATGCCTGTTCCTGCTGCTGCTCTTGATGCCCTGCGCCATGCCGTCGACACGGTGGTCGAGCGGGAGCGCCCGCGTGACGACCCGTCGCTCTCGACCGGGATGCCTGAACTGGATGCGCTGCTGGGTGGAGGGCTCCCCCGGGGGCGGTTGTCGGAGCTGCAGGCGCCGCGCGGTCAGGGGCGGACCACGCTGCTGCGCACTCTCGTCGGGCATACCCTTGCCTCGGGACGCTGGGTGGCGATCGTCGATGCACAGCGTACGCTGGCGCCAGCCGACTGGGCCCGTCTGGCCAGTCCGCCATCGAGCGGCCCTGGCGCGATTGGCACAACGCCGGCCCCGAAGGCGGGAGCCCTGACCCCTGAGAACGAGACCAGCCGCCTCGCCGTGATCCGTCCCGCCGATCCGGCCAAGGCACCATGGTGCGCCGATGTCCTGCTCCGGTCGGGGGCGTATGCGCTCGTGATACTGGACGGCGTCCCATCACTGCCCCGGAACATCGTCCTGCGTCTCACCCGCCTCGCGCACGATCGACAAGTGGTGTTCCTGCTGGCCTGTGATGCGGAGACGGCGATCCCGACCACCGGAGCCTCCGTACGCCTTGGCATCCGGATCGAGCTGCCTGATTCTGCTTTAAAGAGCCGAAAGTGGCTTGAAAATGGCTCGATGAAGCACTCAATTCGACTGGTTGGCAAAGGTGTTCCTGCTCTTTTGGAGAACCCGGAACCTGATCTCACCTCCACCGTGCATCTGGCGATCACGGTCTCCAAGGGCGGCCCTCCATCCACGATGCGCATTCCATATGTCATCACCACCCCGCGCAGGCTGGGGTGCCATGCCGAGGTCCCCGACCGGCGCGGCGTGGCCCGCCAGACTCCGGTACCGCCGAAGGCTGCCGGTGGCAGTCTCGTGACGGCGGGCGCTGGCGCGATCGCAAAGCAGATCGGCCGCGTGGACCGCAGCCCCCACGCGCGCCGGGCGGGCGAATCGCGGTACGGGCGCGCCGGGCGGCGCTGACAGCTCGCTCCGGATCAGCGGATCGGCAAGGCGCGGCAGAACTGCAACAGCGGACAGAACTGCAACAGCGAACAGAACTGCAACAGCTTGTCTCACGCGGGGGCGCGGGGATCGCGGGGGAACAGCAAATGCTTTTGGAACTGCGATTGCTCACACGCAGTTCCTACAGACTATTGCGGTTGCTTTTCCCCGCGATCCCCGCGCCCCCGCGTGAGCCCAGTTCGGCTGACTGCGATACGCCGCTCGCCTGCAGCACGTGGAGCCCCGCGCCCCCGCGTGACCAGTTCCCTCGCCCCAACACCGACCTCAGTGAGGCCCAATCAACGTCTACGGAAAAAGCAGTTGACAAAAACCAAGCCTATCGTCATACTACGGAAGAACCCGTAGACGAGGCCTCACCATGGATGATCCGCTCTACTTCCCGCCCCGCGAACTGGCCGTCATGAGTGTGCTCTGGCGCACCGGAGGCGCCACGGTCGCGGAGGTCAAGGACGCGCTCGAGGAGCCGCTGGCGTACACCACCGTGCTGTCCGCGCTGCAGACGCTCGAGGAGAAGGGCTACGTCACACACGAAGCCGAAGGACGCGCCTACCGGTATCGCGCACTGGTCGCGGCGGAGAAGGCAGGCGACAGCGCCCTGGCCAGGGTCCGCGAATCGATCTTTCAGGGGTCCGCCGAGAAACTCTTCGCGCACTTCGTGTCTGACGACAAGCTGAGTCGCGGCGAGCTGGAACGGATGCGACGCCTGCTCGCCGAGCGACTGGGGGACGACGCATGATTGCCTGGTGGATGGCGCAGCTCGTGCTGCTCGGCACACTGCTCGCACTGGCGGCATACGGCGCCGAGTCGGCCCTCCGGACCACACGCCGGTCCACGCGATGGACGTGGGTCGCGGCACTCGCAATGACGATCATGCTCGGCGTGATGGCGCCCGTGCAGTACATGCGGGATGCGGCGCCCGGACGCACATGGAATGCGGCACCCGCCGCCGGCACCGCAGCACCGACCGTCGTGGCACAGGACGCCCTGAGCCGGGTCCGCAGCGCGTGGCACGACGCGACACTGCGCGTATCGGAAGAGGTGCAGCGAGCGTGGGGCGTGTGGAATGACTCCACGCCGACCACCGTTGGCCAGTGGATGCTCGGCATCTGGATCGCGGCAAGTGTGGCGTTGTGTTTCGCGTTCGTCGCCGTGCACTGGCGCTTCAGGCGTCGCCGGGCGGAGTGGCCGGTTGGATTGCTGCGCGGCACCAGCGTGCGCATCGCACACGACACCGGCCCTGCCGTGATCGGCGTGACCAACGCGGAGATCGTCGTGCCGCGGTGGCTGTTGTCACGAGATGACCGTGAGCAGCAGCTCGTGCTCGAGCATGAGATGGAACACGTCAGGATGCACGACCCGGTGCTGCTCGCACTCGCGCAGGTGGCGGTCGTGCTGTTGCCCTGGCATCCCGCTGTGTGGTGGATGGCCTCACGGCTCCGGCTGGCCGTCGAGCTGGATTGTGACCGACGCGTGCTGCAACGCGGTGCAAGTGCCCGCGACTACGGCACGCTGCTGATCGACCTCACGGACCATCGCGCCGGATTCGGCGCGGCACTTCCCGCATTTTCCTGTAGCCCTTCACATCTGGAACGGAGATTGATCGCCATGACACCCACGAAGTTGCGATATCCCATCGCACGCGCCATCTCCGCCGGGGCACTGGCATCACTCGCGCTGCTCGCCGCGTGTGAAGCGCGGCTGCCCACGTCGCAGGAGATGGACGAGATGACCGCGTCGACGGCGACGGCAACGGCCGGACGCTTGGCGCTGGTAGACACGGCAAAAATCGCATACTTCATCAATGATGCGCCGGCAACGAAGGCGGATGCCGAGCGCCTCGAAGCGGCGCGGATCGCGAGCGTCAACGTGTTGCAGAAGGGCACGCAGAGCGGCGGCGAAGTCCGGATCGTCACGCGCGATGCGGCACCGCAGGGCGATTCGACCGGCAACACGCGGCAGACCTATGTCCGCACCGACCCGAACGCCACGGCGCAGATCAGATTCGTGACGCCCGGCGATTCCGTCAGCATGTCAGCGACGGACACGCAGCGCCCGAAGATCACCCTGCGCGGAGCGGATGGAACCGTGATGAAGCTCAGGGACGGCGGGGTCAGGCAACCAGGCCCTGAGTCGCCGATACCGTCGGGACCAACGTCGCCCAGGGTCAGCCTTGCGTCCTTCACCGGGTTGATGGTGGTGGACGGCGTGATCACGGATCCCGCGACGGTGAACAGCCTGTCGCCCGAGCAGATCGTCTCAGTGGAGATCGTCAAGGGCGCGGCGGCAACGGTGTTGTACAGTGATCCGCGGGCAGCGAACGGTGTGATCGTGATCAAGACGAAGAAGGCGAAACCGTAGATGGTCAGTGATGGCGGCGTGGTGCCCGGGGCCAGTGCCCGGGCGCCACGACCGCTCCCGCTGGCCGTGATGCTGATCGAGATTCACGGTGGCCACACGTCGCTCCATCATGGCGAGAGCGCCGAGGGAAATCCACCGCACCGCGCCGACCTGCATGCTCAATCCCTGCACCAGTCACCGAATCCTGTCGGCAGTCGCTCTTGCCGCGATCTGCATCCCGGTCAGCCTCCGCGCCCAACCTGCCGCCACAGCGCGCGAACGGGAGTGCCCGAGTTGCGCCGAGTGGAACGCACCGCAGGCACCGATGCGCCTGTTCGGCAACGTCTATTTCGTGGGTACGAATGGCCTGAGTGCACTGCTCATCACATCGCGCGCCGGTCATGTACTGCTGGACGGCGGGCTCCCGGAATCCGCGCCGCGTATTCTCGCCAACATCCGCACACTCGGCTTTCGTGCGCGTGACGTGAAACTGATCGTGAATTCACACGAGCACTACGATCACGCCGGCGGCATCAGCGAGTTGCAACGCGCCACCGGCGCACGCGTGGCCGCCAGTACCGCCGCGGCCGCAGTGCTCGAGACAGGCACGTCCGGGCGCAGTGATCCCCAGTTCGGAACGGGCATCGACTTCCCGCGAGTGCGCACCACTGTGCAACGCCTCAGCGATGTTGACACACTGCGTGTTGGTCCGCTGACGCTGACGGCACACTTCACACCGGGACATACGCCGGGTGGCACCACCTGGACATGGACCACCTGCGAACGCGGCCGATGTCTCGACTTCGTGTTCGCGGACAGCCAGACGCCCATCTCGGCCGATGGCTTTCTCTTCACGAAGAACGACACCTACCCGACCATCATCACGGATTTCGAGCGCGGACATCGCGTCCTGGCTGAACTCTCATGTGACGTGCTGATCACGCCGCATCCGTCCGCGTCGAACCTCTGGGAGCGCGTTGCCGCGAGCAGACAGCGTGGGGTTGATGCACTGGTGGATCGCGACGCCTGCCGGCGGTACGCGGCGAATGCGCGTTCGATGCTGGCGAAACGCCTCGAGACGGAACGCGCGGCGCCGTAGCGGTCTCCCGCGCCGGGATGAGACGGGCCGCAGTCAGCCCTTCCCATGCCCACGGCGTACATGTTACCCTATGGTCACATGTCCGTCAATCCTGCCATACTGAGTCCGGCCGACCCCCTCGCCGCGGTCTGGCGATCCCTTGCCGATCCCACCCGTCGGGCGATGCTCGATCGGCTCCGGGCCGCACCCATGACGACCGGGCAACTGGCCGCAGCCTTTCCGCAGTCGCGATACGCCATCATGAAGCACCTCGATGTGCTGGTGGCAGCGGGCATGGTCATCGTGCGGCGCAGGGGTCGAGAGCGATGGAATCACCTGAACCCCATCCCGCTGCAACGCATGTACGAGCGGTGGGTGCGGCCGTACGAAGCGTCGTGGGCAGCTCCACTTGTGCGATTCAAGGACGCGATCGAAGCGAAGGACGCCAACCACTCACGGGAGACGCCAGTCATGCCGGAATCAGAGATGCCCGCCAGCCCGCTTTCCACACCCGGCATGCTCACCGTGACGATGGAGATCCCGATCGCGGCGCCGGCCTCCCGAGTCTGGACGGCGCTGACGACCGAGGTCGGGCTCTGGTGGCCGCGCGACTTTCTCGTCGCCGCCGAGCCACAACGAATGCAGTTTGAACCGCGCCTCGGTGGACGTCTGTTCGAAGAGGGCACACTCGGCGGCGGCGTGATCTGGTACACGGTCTATGGAATCGCACCCGGCGTCTCGATCGATCTGGCAGGAAATCTTTCGCCGGCGTTCGGCGGACCGGCGCAATCGCTGCTCCACTTGTCGTTGCGCGAGGAGGGAGCGACGACGATTCTCGCGCTCACGGATGCTGTGGTGGGCAACGTTGGTCTGCGCTCCGAGGCGTCGCTGGGCGACGGATGGCGGGCCATCTTCGAACGGGGATTGAAGGCGTTCCTCGAAGACGCGCCGTCCGCCGTGGGCTGAGCCGGCCCGGGTGGCCGAGCGCCGTGGCCGAGCGCTGTGTCCGAGCGCCGTGTCAGAACTCTGTGAATGCACACCTCGCGTGCGCTGGTGTACCAGATTTCGGCAGCGAGAGTGCGATGGAATTCGCCGAAGGCGTTCCGCCGCGCGTGCTTCCGACATGGGTGTGCGAGAGCGCACGCCCGGCCCACATCATTCACACCACATGCGAAATCCCGCTGCCGCACGCCGACTGCTCCTGACATTTCTGGTCGCCCCCGTCGCGACACGCGTGGCGGCACAACAGGTCGTGCCACCGCAACCCGCAGCAGCAGCACCGGCGCCTGCTCTCGGCGAACGCGAACTCGTGGCTCGAGTCCGCACGCTGCTCGACAGTCTCAGTCGCGTGGATCAGTTCTCGGGTGTGATCTCGATTTCGAAACGCGGAACGCCGGTTTTCGAGCGCGCGTACGGCAAGGCCGATCGAGCGCGTCGCATACCCAACACAATCGAGACGGCGTTCAACCTCGGCTCCATCAACAAACTCTTCACGGCAATCGCCGTGCGACAGCTTGCCGCCGACGGCAGGCTCGCCCTGGATTCCTCGCTCTCGCGCGCGTGGCCGGAGTTTCCCGATACCGCCATTGCACGGCGCGTGACGATCCGGCAGCTGCTGAACCATCGATCTGGCGTTTCCGGCAACATCTTCGCGGTGCCAGGCGTTGCATCGCAGCGCGACGTACGGCACAATCGGCAGTTCCTTGCCGCCGTGATCAACACGCCACTCGCGTTTCCGCCGGGATCGCGCCAGCAGTATTCCAACGCGGGATTCGTCGTGCTTGGCGCGTTGATCGAG
>JANMNM010000247.1:0-36137 GCA_031373905.1 Gemmatimonadaceae bacterium
CATCATCGTGGCCTGCATCACGGCCACAAGCCGTTCGTCGTCGCCGGAGACAGCCCAGGCCTCGCCGGTGCACACCGTGACCGTGCGCCCCGCGCGAACCACGCGGCCGATGGCGCGAAGGAAACCGGATGAAGCCGGCGCGAGCAGATTGAGCTTGAACTCGATGCTGACGATCTCAGCACCAGGCTGCGTCAGGGTCGCCGCCGCAGCGCCGCAGGCCGAATCGACCACGGCTGCGATCACACCCGCGTGCACCACGCCGGTATGCTGCGTGAGCGCCGGCGTGATCGGCAACTGAAGCTCCACCTCACCGGAGTGCACGCGCACAAGCGATGCACCCAGCGTGTGCATGAACGCCTGCCGCGCGAAGCCATCGCGTACGCGCGCCTCCATCGTTCAGCGAACGATCAGGGCAGCGAGCAATCGCTCCACGAATCCGTTCACCGAACCATTCTCGATCCATCGCACAACCGCGACGACGTCATGATCGGGATCGACAATGACGACGTTCGTCCCGTTCCCGACGTGCACAAAGAGCGATGGCGGACCAGCGGGCGCGTACTTACGGTCCGTGTTGAGGAACCAGTTCATGAACCCGTACGTCGGTTCTGCCGCAGTCGGGGTCAACGCCCGACGCACGAAGTCCTCGGACAGGATCTGGCGATCCTTCCAGCGCCCTCGGCGCAGCGTGAGATAGCCGAATCGAGCCATGTCACGCGCATTGATGAACATGCCACCACCCCAGTGGCCTCCGCCGGACACTGACTGCGCTGCCTGACCATTCATGATGATCCACGACGACTCGTAGCCAAGCCACTGCCACGTGGACGACGCGCCGATGGGTTCCATGAGATACTCGTGCAGGACCGCAGGCAGTGGGCGACGCCAGACCTGCAGCGCCGCCAGTGCGAGCGCGTTCACACGCACATCGTTGTACTCGTACACCGTCCCGGGCGCCGCGCGCGGACGCGTGCGCCATTGCGACGGATCACCAGTCGGGCGGTCGGCCCATTCCGGCTTGCCCCAGAGGGTCCCTTCCCAGTCGCTCACCTGTCGCAGCAGATGATCCCACGTGATGCGGCGATTGTGTTCCGTGGCGAACGGGTCGATCATCGTGACCGCGCTCGTACCCGGCCCGCCCGGCAACGTTGGCACCGGCCCCACTGCGCGAAACACCGAGTCATCGAGGCTGCGGATCAACCGCCGATCGTAGGCCATTCCCACGACGGACGACAGAAAGCTCTTCGTCACGCTGTGCGTCATCTCCACGCGATCCGGCTCACCCCATTCAGCGATGATGTACCCGTTGCGCAGAATGATTCCTGTGGCGGGACCCCGATCACGGAACGGGCCGACCGCCGCGCCATACGGCTCGCGACCGAACGTCCGGTAGTGATTCTCTTCCATGCTGCGGGGATTCTTCGACTCCGAAGCAACGGCATAGGCGATCGCGGCAGCGAGTCGTGCGGAGTCCACACCAACCGCGCCAGGCGTCCGGCGCTCCCACGCAGAACCCGCGTCGGGATAGTAGACAGAGGGCGTGCGCTCCGGTCTCCGCTGCGCGAACGATGGCGTCGCAGGAGACGCGAGCGCTCCGACGAGGACGATGATCGCCGGTGTCGCGCGGAGGATCGCCTGAACAGATGGACGTTTCATGGCTCGTCTCACGCTGGATCGATCAGTGCGTGATTGCGACCCGGTCCCGTCGAGACCGGGCCCAGCCGGAGGTCAGACGGCGCCGCCATCGAGCGGATCGGAGACAGCACCGTCCGTCACTGCAGCAACCTCGTCGGTCCCATCATCGGGTGCGCCGCTGCGCCGGCGCTCGAGACGTTCCTCGCGCTTGGCGTCCTTCTTCTGCTTGCGATCGATTTCCTTCCGTCGCTTCTCGAAATCGTAGTTCGGCTTCTTCGCCACTGGCATCCCTCCCCGCTACGGTGATGCGGCCGGGTTGGAACGCGGCTGCTGGGCGTACCGTTCGAGGGTACGCGTCGAACTGGGAAGCTAGCGCAATGGCGAACCCAGCGACGACCGCACTGGCGGCGCGCCACTCGGAGCCGGGCGGGATGGCGCTATGGACGCGCGGCCGATGGAGCCGCGTCGGGCCGCCGCCTGGGTCCTTCGCCCATCTCGCGCCGTGCTTCCGCGTCGAGCTCGGCACGCCGCGCTTGGTCTGCGCGGCGCTGGTCCCCGATGCGCAGGACGGTGCGTTCGTCCAGTCCGTCAAGCAGCCGGATGGCAAGCGAAGTGGAATCCGAGTCAGCCGACATTGCGGCGGCACTGAAGAGCGCGATCGGCGGCGGCCCGAGGTCATCGGCATGACAGCCGCGTCGGCCCAGCAGGTGCACCGTCGTCCCTCGAAACGACGCCGTGAAATGGTTGCCGGCGAGGTCGAGTGCGCGATCGTGATTTGCGTCTGCGTGGCCACTCACGACGAAGACGAACCGGAATCCCTGCTGACCGAGGTTGTCCGCGATGTCGCTGAACACCGCCTGCACGGTGGCGGCGCGCACGGAGAGCGTCCCGCCCACGCCAACCTGCCGGCCGCGCCGATCAAACGCACCGGCACCGAGCGGAATCGTTGGAAGAATCACGACGATCCAGCCGGTGCGGGCGGTGATGGAATCCGCCAGCTCGACGGCGATGCGCTCGTTGATGGCCACCTCAGTGCCGTTCGGAAGCAGCGCGCCGTGTGCTTCGACGATACCCGCGGGCGCAACAACAACCGTCCGCGCACGATCGAGCCGCGCCAGCGCGGCACTCGTCAATTCCGCCCAGCGCAGTGCATGTGGAGCCTGAGCGACGCCCCAGGACGCCGCGACAGCGAGCGACGCAAGGATGCCAGACATTCGGCGGACTGTGAATGGAGACATCGCGGGCCGGGCAGTCAGGAGGGCAGCGGAAGCAGTGCACCACTCCTCTGGACGACCGGGTCGGTGCCGGCGTATCGAGTTCGGTCAGCTGCGCGGCTGACGGGCCCGGACCCGGAGCAGATCCTGATACATCGCCTCGACCTTCTGCCGCGCCCACGGCGTCCGCCTGAGGAACTTCAGGCTGGAGGAGATGCTCGGATCACTCGTGAAGCAACGGATGTCGATCTTCTGCCCCATCGCGTGCCATCCGTAGTGTGCCACGAGGTCGGTGAGAATCCGCTCCAGCGTCACACCGTGCATTGGGTCGGAGTGCTCGTGTGCAGGGGGCATGTGACGGTCACGGTGGTGTCATGTGAGGGACGCGCCGCAGAAGTGGCGAGCGCGCCGGCAGCAAAGATGGCGAACCATGTAGAATTCTGCGCGTCACGCGCGACCGCGAGCGCCACGGGCACGGAGTGTGCAACCGGCGCCGTTCACCTGCTGTCGTGACCGACGCCGGACCGAGCCGTCTGCTGTTGGAGGATCACGCACGAGTGACGGCCTCCATGCCGCGTCGCACGAGCGAAGCGCGGGGTGCGGGCCGGTGTCGTCGATTCCCTGGAATGCAAGGAGATCTATGCTTCGTTTGCGATCGACCAGTGCACTGCTCGCGATGCTCGCGATGACCGGATGCGGCGGCGATGGAGACGGGACGGCGGGACCGGCGTCGGAGAAGTTCTCCGGGAGTCTGAACGGCGCGAGCATGGTCCCGGCGACCGCCTCGACAACCACTGGCCGTGTCACGTTCGAGACCGTCGGGGATTCGACCCTGCGCTTTTCACTCTCGGTCGTGAACATGACGGGGATTACGCAGGCGCACCTGCACTCGGGTGCGGCGGGGGCAACAGGCCAGCTCCTCGTCTGGCTGCTGCCGGTCAACGGTACGGCCGCGCAGGCGCCGAGTGTGACCCTCGATGGCGAAATCAGCATTGGCGACATCGCGCCGGCGTGGATCCGCGGCACGCCGCGGCTTGCGATGGATTCGGTGAAGGCGTTGATGCGAACGGGTCGCGTGTACGTGGACGTGCACTCGTCAGCGTTCACCGGTGGCGAAATCCGCGGGCAGGTCTCGCGCACGCAGTAGCGGTCTTCCGCGGGACCGGGGTGAGAAAGCAAACACGCCGGTCCCCGCACCTCGCGGAGACCAGCGTGTTTTTTAACTCTCCCGACAGTTGAACACGCCTGGTCTGCCAGGCCGAGCTTCAATGCTCTCGAAGGGGCGTCACCGGACCTTTACGAAACCCGCAAGACCCGGGCTGACGGTCGATTCGTACCTGAAATCTCCCACGGTTCCAAAACCGCGACTGATGGTACCCGTCACCGTGTTCGGAATGTTTGCAGGCGCCCCGGGAAACGCCGTGCTGAACGTGATGTTCTGCTGAATGCCCGAGAACACGAACCGCACGGTTCCGCCGCGCCGGACGGTGACTGTGGCTGGAACGAAGGCCGACGTCACCTGCACAGTGACGTCGTAGCCGGGCAGTGCCTCGACCGTCACCTTTATCGAAGCGCGCTTGCCCGCAATGGAGGCTTCGAGTGTGGCGCTCCCCGGAGCCATCGCCAACAGGAGCCCGGACTCCGAAATCTGCGCGACGTCAGCGTCGCTGGTGGACCAGACTGGATCGCCCGCTGCGAGTTCGGAACCGTCCGCATCGAGCGCCGCAGCACTCAACTGCACGGACTGCCCGACGTACAATTCCGTGGCCGGTGCCGAGATGCGCACTGACGCCGGCGCGGGCAGGCCCGTCGTGCCGCCGTCCGATCCCGACCCGCAGCCGGCGAGAAAGAGCGACATGGCAAGCGCCCCACGCGACACGAGCCGTCGCGGATTCACAGCGTCACGCCCCTGATCGTGGGAACGAACGATGGAAACACGACGTCCAGATTCGGGTTGCCGAGACGTCGCGACACGATTTCAGCGAGGACGTCCCGATGGTCGATCGTCACCTTCAGGTCCTGACCTGAATCGAGGTTCTCGCGCGCGAGGGCGACCCAGTTGTTCGTCAGGACGCGGCCGCCGGCGATGCCCGGACCCATCGCAAACATGCAGGATCCGCGGCCATGATCGGTGCCCTGACTGCCGTTCTCGCGCACGTTCCTGCCGAACTCGGAGATGACCACCACCGTGACATTGTATGTCACGCCACCGGTGAGGACGTCGGCATGGAAAGCGGCGATCGAGCGGGCCAGATCGTTCATCGAGACAGACATGCTGCCGGTCAACGGCGACTGGGCGGAGTGCGTGTCCCATCCGCCCCGATCGAGTTGAATCGCCTCGATACCGATGTCCGCCTTGATCAGTGCTGCCGCTGACCGCATGCCGTTGCCGAAGCCCGTGTTCGGATACACGGCGCCACCCGCTGGCTTGTAGCCATTGAAATCGATGGCGGTGAGGAGCGCGACGGTGTTGAGCGCGTCGAGGGCCGGTGCGCCGATCGATGTGTCCACTTCCGTATACTCGGCCTTGAGCCACGCAGCGCGTTCGGTGCGCGACGTTGCGCTGCCGCCAAGTCCGAACGTGGATGGACTTGGCACCGGCAACGTCTTCGGTGCGCCGACCAGTGTCCGCGGAAGGCCCTGTGACAACCCCAGTGCGCGCAGCGGCGCGCTGGAGCGCATCGGCGTCGATGTCGCGAGATGCCGTCCGAGCCAGCCCGTCACGAGATTCGGGTCCTGCGCCTTGCCGACTTCGATGAAGCGTTGTGCGTCGAAATGCGATCGCGTGTTGAACACCAATCCCGCGCCGTGGACGACCAGCAGGTTGCCCGCCTGAAACGCCGGCACGAGGGAGCTCATGGCGTTCGAGATCGCGAACTGTCCGTTCAGCGCCACGCCGCGATTCGCTGCCGTGCTATCGGGACGTGGAATGGCAATGTTGGGTCGGCCCGTGTAGTAGTTCGTGTCGGTGAACGGATACACCATCGACAGACCGTCTGCGCCGCCACGAAGGAAGACGGACACGATGATATCGCGGGATGACGCACTCTGGGCCAGCACCACCTTCGGCAGCCACGCCGGAAGCGTCGTGGCCGCGGCCACAAAGCCGGCCGCGGCGCCGACGAAGCTTCGTCTGGTCAGCGCGTTGTACTCATCACAGCCGGTGTCGTGCACATGCCTGGACATCAGTAACCTCGGTGTTCAAGGGCAGCGCCGCCCGTCAATACCACTGGAACTGCGATGAGGAGAGTGCAAGTCCAACGGCTTCGCGCACGCGAGTCGTGTTGGTGGGGCTGGGTCGCAGGTAGTCTGCGAGTCGGGTCCGCAGCGAGTCCGGGGCCTCGCCGCCGAAAAGCCGGTCGATGATGAGCGACGCACCCGTCTCGGCCGAGGACCCGATGAACGGCGTGACGTTGAAGTTGAACGTTGCCGACGCCGATCCCGAGATCGAATTCGCCGAGTTCCATCGCGCGAGCACGAGGCCGGACCAGAATTCCATCCTGTCGGGATAGCCATCCGGGGTCTCCCAGGCAAACAGCGACTGGCCCATCGTGTCGATCAGGCCACGGATCATCGACACGCTGGTGACACTCGGCCCGAGTGCGCGGACCGCCGACGCTGCGAAGTGATATGGCCGTTTGTACTTCGGCGGAGCCGCCATGAGGTTCTGCTCCGTGAGGATCACCCGGATCATCGACGGGATGTCGCCTTTCGAGCGCGTGAATTCGGCCGCGACCGCCTGCACGACGGCGTCAATCGGGTCATACTGCAGCAGGAAACGCGTCAGCTTGGCAGCCACATACAGCGCCGTCTTCGGATGGAGCGCGAGCGTGTCGATGAGTGCGTCCGCCTCGCTCTTTCCGGCCAGCCCGTTGGCAGTCGCCGTGGCAGGAATCGTCCGGCCGAGCACGCGCTTGGGCCCGAAATCATGAATCTGCGCATCGTAGGTAAAGATGCCGCGACCACTCATGGTCCATCCGGTGAGCACGCGTGCCAGCTCGTTCACATCCTGCTGCGTGTAGCCGCCGTCGACGCCGATGGAGTGCAGCTCCATGATCTCGCGGGCGTAGTTCTCATTGATGTTCCCGCGACGGCTCGAGGTCTGGTCCAGGTACTCCATCATCGCCGCGCTATGCGCACTCGCCTTGAGCAACGCGGGGAATTTCCCCAGGGCGTGCCGCCGGATCACATCCCGGTCATCGATCGTCTTCAGGTACGCGACCTGGTTCCGGTCGATGTTGAAATGATCGGTCCAGAACTCGACCATGCGCTCGAACAGTTGCCGCTTGGAGAAGGCGCCGCGGTAGATCGTCGACTCCTGCAGCTGTGTACTCACCATGCCCCCGTCTGAGCCATACAGCTCATCCGGCGACATCCGAATCGTCGGGTAGGTGGTCGCGACAAAGGCAGCGACCGCGCGATCGTCAATGACGGACGGACGCAACTGCTCCTCGAGGTACTTCTGATACCCGAGCGCGCGTGCGCGCTCGAGCTCCTCCTTCGTGATGCCGAGGGTGACGCGACGCACGAGTCGGGCAACAGGATCACGCCAGACGGCCAATTGCGCATCGGGAGGCGTCGCGACGCTCGCAAGGGCGAGCGACACACCGGGAACGGGTGCCGGCACCTTTCGCCGTGCACGCCGAATGCTCTGCGCTTTCACTTCCCTCGAACCCAGAACCATCGCGGCAGCAGCCGCCGTCGCAAAGAACTTCCTCCGGGAGGAAACCTTCTCAGTGTCGGATTGCATTGTCGCCTCGCATGCGACTGAGCTGACCTGCGCTTCCTCGCGCCCGACCGTCACTGGCATCCAGCCTCCTGGCGATGTGTGCGCTTCGCTGTTTCGAGCGCGAACTGCCGCGAACTTGCACTAACCCCCGATCGGGGACGAGCGGACTCGTCAGGCGTAACGCGCGTACCTCGAGTGGCCGAAACTTGCAAGTTTCCGGCCACGCCTGCCTCGCGATCACTAGCGCCCGACCGGGACGGATGACGAGCCACCGAGATCTGCATCCTCACCCACGCCGCCCTGCTTCCCGTCACGCCCCAGCGACATCAGCTCGAAGCCCTCGCCACCTCGCACGGGCGACACGTACAGATACGCCTTTCCCCACGGATCATTCGGCGCAGGTTTGCGAAGATACGGCCCCCGCCAGTTGATCGGCGCCGGCGCAATCGACGGCCGCGAGATGAGCGATGCGAGGCCCTGAGTCGACGTCGGATACGTGCCGTTGTCGAGCCGGTAACTGTCGAGCGCAACGCCAATCAGTTCCAACTGTGTGCGCGCGGTGGTGGTCTTCGCCTCGCCAACGCGACCGAACAGCTGCGGTCCGATGAGCCCGGCGAGAAGACCGAGCACCACCAGTACGACGAGCATCTCGAGCAGTGTGAATCCGGCAGGCGTCAGGCGCCGCTTCAGTCTCGCTTGCATCACATCCCCGCGTTGACGGCGTAGATAGCCTGAAGCATAGCCAGTGCCACGAATCCGACAATGGCGCCGAAGACGATGATCAGCCCCGGTTCGAGCAATGCAGCGACGGTGCGCAGGCTGCGCCGGACGTCCGATTCCTGACCAACCGCAGCGCGGAGAGCCAGGTCGCCAAGCCGCCCGCTCTCTTCGCCGACCGCGAGGAGTTGCAGCGCCATCGGCGTGAGGGTGCCCGCCAGCGAGTCGGCGAGACGATCCCCTCGCATCACTTTCTGCGTCGACTGTTCGAGTGACGCAGCCAGCGCGCGATTCGCCACACCCGTCGTCGCCAGGCGAAGCGCCGGAAGCAGCGGCATGCCGCCCTTCAGCATCAGGCCGAGCGCACGAGTAAACCGCGCCGTGACCATCCCGCGCTCGATCGCACCGGTGAATGGGATCTGCAGCCGGCGCGCATGCCAGGCAAGCGTCGACGCCGGGGATGCAAGGGATACGCGTGTCACGATGATTCCGGCGCCAACCAGCAGCGCCGCGATCCACCATCCATGCGTCACTGCACTGCCGAGTGCGACGAGAATTCGTGTCGACAGCGGAAGCGTGCCACCCAGGTCGGCGAGCAGCGTCGAGAAGCGTGGCACGACGAAGAGAAGCAGAATCAGGACGCCGACGGACGCGACGACTGCCATCATCGCCGGGTACAGGAGGGCACCCGCCAGCTGGGCGCGCAGCGCCTCATCCTCCTCGAGATAGCCGGCCAGCGTGTCGAGTGACGCGCTGAGCGCGCCAGACGCCTCTCCGGCGCGCACGACGCCGGAGTGGAGCCCGGAGAAGACCGCAGTCTGCAATTGCATCGAGTCCGCAAGCGACGCGCCACCCTGCACGGCGCGGCGGATCGCCAGCGCTGGATCGCGCATGGGTGTGTCAGCGGCCTGCGCTTCGGCGACACCCAGTGCGCGCTCCATCGGTGCACCGGCGTCGAGCAGGGTCGCAACGGTGCGTGTCCACTGGGCAACCGCGCGGCGCCGCGCGGCAGCACCAGCAAACGGAATGCGACTCGCCGCGACGACCCGCACAGGTGACGCCGCCGTGACCTCCACGGGCCAGAGTTGCTGGCCTCGCAGCGTGCGCAATGCGGCCTCGCGTGACGGCGCACGCACGACG
The DNA here is from genome assembly GCA_031373905.1 of Gemmatimonadaceae bacterium. Classification (GTDB taxonomy): domain Bacteria; phylum Gemmatimonadota; class Gemmatimonadetes; order Gemmatimonadales; family Gemmatimonadaceae; genus JACMLX01. The sequence goes on from JANMNM010000247.1 coordinate 9,436, forward strand.
CCTTCGATCATCGCGCCAGCGTCCGTCGATGCGCGATACCGGAACGCGTCACTGCGTTGCGTATCGCTCCAGGCAGCGCTCATATCTCGCCGAGACCGATTGCGCGCACGAGCTCCTCCGGTGTCGTCACCCCATCGCGTACGAGCCGCCAGCCTTCCTCACGCAACGGGATCGTGCCCCGCAGCACCGACTCCTGCCGCAGCGCGTCGGCAGGCGCGGCGCGCACGATCGCTGACCGGGCAGCATCGTCCGGAACGAAGAGCTCGTAGATGCCGCGGCGCCCGCGATACCCGGTGCCCGCACACGCCTCGCACCCGCGAGCCATTCGCAGGTGCGAACTACCGTCGCCCCAACGGGCGCGTTCGTCAGCGGTTGCCTCGCGCGGAACCGAACACGCGCGACAGAGCACCCGGACCAATCGCTGCGCCAGTGACGCCTGCAGCGTGGCGGCAACGAGATACGGTTCGACGCCCATGTCGATGAGTCGCGTCACCGCGCCAACGGCATCGGTCGTGTGCAGGGTGCTCAGCACGAGGTGACCCGTGAGCGCCGCCTGAATCGCAATGGTGGCCGTTTCCGCATCACGAAGCTCACCGACCATGATGATGTCCGGGTCGTGCCTGAGTATCGAGCGCAGCGCGGAGGCAAAGCCGAGACCCGCGCGCGCCTGCACCGGCACCTGCGTGACCCCGTCGATCCTGTATTCGACCGGATCCTCGACGGTGACGATCTTCACGGCCGGCTGGTTGAGCCGCGCGAGCGCAGCGTACAGCGTCGTCGTCTTGCCTGAACCCGTCGGGCCAGTGACCAGAACCAGCCCCCCGTTCCGCGCGATGAGCCGTTCGAACGTAGTGCGGATGGTGTCCGGCATCCCGAGCGCGCCCAGTTCCGGAGCCGTTGTCCCGGGATCCAGCAACCGGAGGACAATGCCCTCGCCGTGAAGGCCAGGCAGCGTCGACACACGCAGATCCACCTCACGCTCGGCAAGCCGCAGGCGAATACGACCGTCCTGCGGACGACGACGCTCCGCGATATCGAGTCCCGCCATGATCTTCACGCGACTCGTGACCGCGGCCTGATACTGGCGACCAACACGTGTCATCTCCCGCAGCACGCCGTCGAGCCTGTAACGCACGCGCACTTCTGTTGCGAGCGGCTCGATGTGAACATCACTCGCGCCGGCCCGGAGTGCATCCAGCAGCGTGACATTGACCAGTCGGATCACCGGCTCCTGCTCGGCGAGTGCGCGAAGATCATCGAGTGGCTGCTCATCACCGTCAGCGGTCGCGAGCGGCACTGCGCCAGCGTTCGGAGGCTCGCGTTCTGCGGTCAGCAGTGCTGCGCGGATTTCGCCGGCGGAGTGCTCGACCAGCCGGATCGGACGCTCGTACAGCCGGCTCAATTCATCGAGCACGGTCACGTCGGGAACACCACTGACCGCCAGCAGCACGGCGCCCTCATCATCGACGCCGAGCGGCAGCAGCGTGTGCTCCTCGAGGTACCGCGGCGACAGGGTGCGCGCGAGTTCACCCATCGCAGCGTCCCGGAGGTCGCGCGCCGGCGGCGGCGAATCCGCGCCAGGTGCGGTCACGGCTTGCGAACCGCCGGATCGGGAGGCCGGCGCAGCGTTCGCGCATCGCCCGGCTCGGGATTGCGTGTGCGCTCGCGGGCCCGCTCAAAGAGCGCATCCGCTTCGGCGTCGGTGCGCACGATGTACGGCGTGATGAAGATTGCCAGCTCCGTACGCGACCTGGAGGTCGTCTGCCGCTTGAACAGATACCCGAGCAACGGGAGATCCTTGAGCAGCGGAATGCCGCTGTCGATCCGTTCCTCCGTTGTGCCGATCAGCCCACCGATCACCACCGTCTGCCCGTCGCGTACGATCGCGCGCGTGGCTGCCTCACGCGTCGTGATGACAGGGGCATTCAGTGCGGCCTGCACGGTCTGGTTGGTCAGGCTGCTTACTTCCTGCAGCAGTTGCACACTCACGTACCCATCATCGCTGATCGTCGGGATGAGCGTCAGTTGGGTACCCACATCCTGGTACTGCACTGCGCGATCGATCGCGACATCGTTGCCGAGTCTCGTCGACGCGATGAACGGGACCTTGCTCCCTACCAGGATGCGAGCCTCGCGATTGTTCACCGCAAGGACTTCGGGAGTGCTGAGCACGTTCACGGTGGATGTTGATGCGAGCGTCCTCAACACCGCGCGGACATCCACCTTCCCAAGGCGCGTGACACGGCCGACGAAATCCTGGATGGGATCGAGCGAGTCGGGAACGATTGGCGCCCCGAACTGCACGCCACCATTGCTGCTGGTGCCGCCGGTTGCGGCTGCCCAGTTGATGCCGAACTCCGTCCCTCGTCCGAGCACCACCTCGGCAACCGTGACTTCCAGCAGCACCTGCACCGGCCTCGTATCGAGCGAGTCGATCGTTTCGCGGAGCAGCGCGATGTTGGATGGCGCAGTGCGGATGACGAGCGCGTTGCCCGGCGGGCTGCTGACGATGGTTGTCTGTCCGAGCAAGGTCCCCGGGCCACGCGCCGAGTCGCGGGTGGGCGCGCTCGAGGTGCTGACTGGCGGCTGGAGTTCACGACGTTGGCGCATCGTCTCGACTTCGCGATCCCTGAAGGCGCCAACGTTGCGCGACAGGGCCTGGTCATCCAGCGATGATCGCCGCGGCGAGGCAACAACCGCACCATACAGCTGCCCGAGCACTCCCGCGAGGTCATCCGAGGATGCATAGCGCAACTTGACCACGTACGTGCGCAGCCCGTCCTCGGCCTGCGTGGCAACATCGAGGCGCCGCAGCAGGTCGAGGTATCGTGCGACGTTGGTGCCGCGGTCAGTGATCAGGATGGCGTTCGACCGCGAGATGGCTTCGAGTCGCGCGTTCGGGCCGGCGATCGGGCGCAATGCCGCGACACCTTCCTCGGCGCGAATATGCTGCAGGGGAACGAGCCGCGAGACGACCCCGAGCGGCGGTGGATCCGGCATATCGAATCCCACGCCGAGCTGGCTGCCCGAGGGGAGCTGCGCCGCGGGAACAACCTGCGCAACGCTACCATTGCGGACCATCACCAGGCCGTGCGATTCGAGCAGCGACTCCAGCATCGATCGGAGTTCGGCAGCCTGCACCGGCGCGTTGGTCGTGAGAGAAATGCGCTTCTCGGGCACATCGGTGGTGACGATCGTGAGGCCAATCATCTGCCCGAGCGCGACCACCACGTCTTCGAGCCGCGCGTCAGCGAAACGGACCGTGCTTGCCGGTCCACGCGATGTCACTTGCGCCTGCAGCTGACTGCCATGCGCACACAGCGCTGTGCACAGGGCGAGCGCGCGGAACAGCGGCATCCCCCTCGGCCTGCTCATGGCGCGCTCCTCGATGGACCCATCCTCAGCACGACGCGGCCGGCGGGTCCCGACAGCTCGACGCGATCCGCACCAATGCTGCGCACGCGGGTTGAACCCACGCCCTCGCCGATCCGGTACAACTGTGCGCCCCTGCGCGTCGCATCGAGCCGCAACAGCGCCGCGCGACCAGTTGGGCCGTCGACGACCCCATACAGCGCTGGTACGCGATCCGGAGACGGCAGGGTCAGGGAATCGGGGACGCCGGCATCGGCACCGTACAAGCCGGTCGAGGCGCTGTCCTGGATCGGGTCAACCGGTTCAGCGACGTACGTCCGGGATCGGGGGGCTTCTCGCGACAGCGAGAAGATATTCGCATCGACGATGCTGTCCGTCAGTGCGGTGAGATCCTTGGGCATGGGCGGCACCGAGGGGGTAAGCGCAGGAAGCGCAGGCGCGACGGGAGCGACGTCTGTGTCTGGCGGCCACGCGAGCAGGACGAGCGCCGTCGCAAGAGCCACGGCAGCCGTCGCCTGCATCACGGGGACGAAGCGCGTCGGGAATCTCATTCGATCACGAAGGGAGCTCGGATGACCAGCGTCAACTGCAGCAGCTCTCCGCCGCCGTCAGCGCGACGCGAGGGGTTCACCTGAACCGTCAGCTCGCGCACATCAAAGAGTGTGCTGCCGTGCTGTATGCGCGACAGCAGATCCGCCACGCCGTAGATGTCCCCGAGCGCGATCAGCGTTGCCGGGAGTGCCGCGAGCGATGCGGCAGTTGAATCCGGCTCGCCGGACACATTCAACTCGCTGACACTGAGCTGGCTGTCGTCTGCATAGCGCTGCAGGATCCCCTGCACCGCACCCGCTGCAAGCGGCGCCGTCGTGGCGCGTACAGGGCGCTGCGCATATTCGGCAGCGCGCAACATCCGCGCATCAACCGCAGCCCGCAAGACGCCCTCGGATCGCCCCATGCCGCGGAGCCGGGCGAGCTCTCCGCGCCGTGCGCCGATCAGCGCCTCGCGATCCATCCACCGGCGGGTGAGTGGAAGCACCGCCGCGAGCAGCAGCACACACGCGACCGCGACCGCACCCCATCGCAGGGCGCGGCGATCGCGATGAGACAGCCCGTCAGCGGATACTGAACGCAATGGAAAATGTCTCCCGCTCGATCTTGCCATCACGGAACCGATTGCTCGGTGCGAGGAAACGGACGTTGACGAACGATGACTCGGCGGCGAGCGCCGCGAGAACCGTCGCCGCGGTTCGGGCATTCCCCTCGACCTGCCACTCGGTTCCGACCATGCGCACACGCTGCGCCACGGCTTCGGCCGGCAGTCGAGCGCCCAGCGCCGCGAACGTCACGGGGACGTTCGCACGGCTCGACGTCGTCAGTGCCACCGCGGCCAACTCCCGGTCGATCGTCAACGCCGAGGAGGCGTACGCGGTTGCCCGCTGTGACTCCGTGCGTGCCACGGAGACCGAGTCCAACGTCGCTACAAGCGTGCGATCACGAGCAACTCCAGCCGACCAGATCGCAGCGAAGATGGCCGCCGCGGCGGCCACACCCCACGTCACGACACGCCGGCGCTCCGCAGACAGAAATTGCCGCTCAACGGCCGGCGTCAGCAGCATCTCAGTGACACTGCCGTCGAAGTCGAGCGATGCGCCATACGCGGCATTGAACTTCTGATCGAGGCCTGCTGCGACCGTCGCCGAACCCGGTGGATCGAAGTCGCCAGAACGTGCTCGGCGGACGCCGCGCAACACGCCGTCAGTGATTTCGACCATCCCCACCTCGTTGGCGCCTGCGGCAATCGACACCCGTGTGGTCCGCTTCCCTCCGGCGCAGAGCGCGCGCACCAACGCGATCGGCGCCGCGTCGACCCGCCGCACCGGCCCCCATGCGGAGATGGCGCGGACCCACTCGTCGACGAGGGCGCCGTCCGCCGCCATGGCGAGTTCGCCATTCGCTGTCAATGACACCGCAGTCTGCGCGCCCTGAGGCACTGCAAACCAGCGTTCCGGCTCCACGACGATCATCTGCCGCCGCAACTGCTGCGGCGCGGGAGGCAGCCTGACTTGCTTGATGTGCAGGTGCGCGAGGCCGAACGCGATACCAATGCCCGACACATCTCCAGCGGTCGCCGCGAGCTCCTCGACGACGTCATCAACGCGGTCGCGATCCCACGCCAGCTCGTACGTGCGCACGTCGCCACGCCGGGGTCTCACGACCACACGAACACGGTCCGCACCGATCTCCACACCGGCGGTGCCGCTCACAGATCACGCTCCCGCCAGCGAACGAAGGCAAGCTGGTTTCCCTGCACCGCGTAGACCGCCTGGATTTCGTGCGTGAGCGGGTGCCCCTGCTGCCATCCGCGCGCGATGAGAAGGATCCGGGATGGTTCGTCTATCAGGCTGCCACGGACGACCCCGAGCACGACTGGCGAGGCCGTCGCACGGTTGACCTGCCCGTCACCATCAACGGTGAGCCATTCTGCGGCGGACGACATGACGCTGTCACCAACACCGGGAATCGCGGCTGCCTCGTCCAGCGAGAGGATCAGTCGTGCCCTGCCTGGATCCGCCTCGACATACCGGCGAATTGCGCGCGCCGCCCCGGCTGCCGCGGCGGCGTGGCCGGCACGCGCGAAGAGTGCAGCCAAGGCTTCCTCGGATGCCGCGTTCAGATCGATGCGGGCACTGACATCCACCATGACCACGCGCACCTGCGCGTCGCCCATGCTGAAGTTCGCCACGTCGCCGATCGCACTCGCCGCATCGTTCAGCGACCGATGTCGCTTCGCGATGTCATCCCCGTCGGCTTCCATTTGCCGCTGGAGTGTCGTAACCGCAGCCGTGATGCCGCTCTCCGCCGCATACCGCGCCACTGTTCGCGCCCGGAGATTCGCGGTGACATCCGAGGAGGTTCGCGTTCCAGCCGTGACCGCGGCGGCAACACCACCCAGGATCACGATGACCCAGAGCACGAGCATGAGCGCTACGCCCCGACGAGCAGTGGAATGCGTCATGATCCGCTCACCGGCTGCGTGCGAGCAATCAGCGGCGCGAGGTAGTCGCCGCCCGAGGCGGTAAGGAAGCGCACCTCGACGGCCACGGGCAGACGTGTCGGATCGTTCCACTCGAGCTGCCATTCGCGCGCGTCGATTCCGAGAAATCGCACGCTCAGCGCCACGGGGCCAGACGCACGCAGCGACAGTGGCACCTGTTGCGACGCCGCAGGAGACGCCAGCAGCGAGACGCCGGCGGAATCCGCGGAAAGCAGCACGCGCCAGGCCGACGACCCGCCGAGCGGCGGCGTGATGCCACGGCTCGTGAAGGCGAGGCTCGAGAGATGTCCGCCTGCATCGACAATGCTCTGCAGCGCGTCTGGGTCGCCGCGATCTGCCGCGGTGGCGTGGCGCAATGCGTCGGCCAGAAGCGCGCGCAGTGTGACCATGTTGACGGCCGATTCGCGAGCCTCGGTGACCCGCTCTTCCACCTCGATACCCGCACGGAGCGTGGAGTATGACAGCAGAACGACGACACTGCTGATCACGAGAGCGATCATGACCTCGATCAGCGTGAAGCCCCGATTCCGGATCACGGCGCCGCCACCAGGCGATGCAGGATGACGGATGCGCCGCGGGGTGGCGGCACATCGACCGTCACGACGATTTCGCGCAGCCCGGCGCTCGCCCACGGTGCGATCTCGACGCGGCGGCGCAATCCGTTCACCGAGTCATTCACCGGGCTGGGTTGCACGACAGCCTGCTCCATGGACCACTCGGCAATGGCAACCGCCTGCGACCAGGCGGCGGTATCGCGGGTGGCGACGGTCGCGCGCTGGAACAGTTCAAGGAACCCGACAGCGGCCAGGCCGAGGATCACCAGGGCAACGATGGATTCAAGGAGCGTCATCCGGTCTCGTCGATCAGTTCCGTGTGCTGCGGCATCGCGCGGGATCCCACGCGGGCGCCGCAGTGGTCGCCCGGCCCTCCGGAAGACAGGCCCCGAGTGCCGAGATCACGAGCGACCGCGCGCCCACCGTGGCAGACAATGCACCGTCCGTGCCTGAGAGCAAGGTCACTCCAGAGGTATCGGCCGTCGCACGCACGGTCCAATCACCGCCGTCCGTCCATGACAGCCTGACCGGTTCACCTCGCCGGACGGCGACCGCCCGGGCACGCTCGATCGTCGTTCGGTGGGCGGTCGCGCCAGAGGGAAGGCGCAGTCTCGGAAGCACCACGGCCGCGGACAGCCCAAGCAGCACGAGCACGACGAGCAGCTCGAGCAGCGTATAGGCGCTCCGGCGCCCGAGCGGAGGAAGCCGATGCATCACAGCCAGCAAGGGTGGACCGGGTCCGCGCCACTGGGGGCAGCGACCCCGGCGGACGGGGAAAGCCTGAACGTACCGGCGAGACGAGACAGATGGCAGCGCATCCCTTGCTGGCGCCCGGATCACACTTCTCGACGATCCTGAGTCCGAAGCGTCAATTGACCGCTGCGGCTGGCGAAACCCGGCCGCCGGGGCGAGCGTACATGCACCATGCCTCAGACCACCGTGTCGATACCCCAGGCTCCGCCAAGCGCAACGCCGGCACCTGCTCAGGCGGTCGGCACGGCCGCGCCCACGAGCCAGCCGACCCCGATCTCGCAGGAGCAGGCGGAGTTTCTCCGCGCGCGACGGGGCGCACTGACGACGCAACTCGAGTCTGCTCAGGAGCGACGCAACGAGGTTGCCGAGCAACTCCGGGACGAGAACCTCTCGGGTTCGGAGCGGCCCGGACTGGAGAACCGTCTTCGCGTCCTCGACGAACGTTTGGTCAGTCTGGAGAAGGAGATTGCAACGAACTCCAGTCAGCTTGCCAATGCACCACCGCGGCGTCAAACCAGCAGTACTGTCGCTCCGAATGGCGATGGCGGGTTCGGGGCTCGCCGCGCGAATCCCAATCTCATCACCGTCTTCACGTTCGCGCTCCTGATGCCGTTCGCCATTCAGTTGGCCAGGCGCTTCTTTGCGCCAGACCGGAAGCCTTCCAGACAGCAACTCGAGCACTCGGCTGAGATGCAGGCCCGAATGGACCGCATCGAAAGCGCGGTTGATTCGGTCGCCTACGAGGTTGAGCGAATCGGCGAGGCGCAGCGCTTCCTGACGCAGGCCATGACCGAGGTGCCGTCGCGCGTCGCGGCGGGCAGCGGCGCACCTGCGTTCGAGCCGGTCCCGGTCAGGGCGCGGCAGGCGAACGATTCCGTCTAGGGAACAGGGACGGGAGCGCAACCGCGGAATCGTGGGTAAACTGCGCGCCGATGACACACCCCTCGAAGAAATCCGCCGCACCCCACAGCCCCGGTCTTGCCCGTGAGATGGGGCTCATTGCCCTCACGTCGACGGGGATTGCCTCGATGGTCGGGGCCGGGATCAACGTCGTCCCGTTCATGATTCAGCGGAACGTTCCGGGTATTGGAGCCTGGGTGCTTCCGGCGTTTCTCTTTGCGGGAATCCCCGCATTTTTCGCCGGTCTCTCGTACGCCATCCTTGCGTCCGCGATGCCGCGCGCCGGCGGCAGCTACGTCTACGCCAGTCGCGCACTCAACCCATACCTCGGGTTCATTGCGAGCTTCTCGCAGTGGTTTGCGCTCTGCGTCGCGATAGGTGTCGTCTCGTATGTGCTGGTGCCATTCCTCAGGGACGTCGCGCTCGCAGCCGAATGGTCGAATGTTGCGGCGCTGCTCGAAACGGGCACGATGCGACTGGCCATCCCGATCGGCGTGCTCTGGCTGTTCGCGCTGGTGAACGTGCTCGGCGTGAAGTCGTACGAGCGGATCCTCGTGCCGCTGCTCGGGCTGACCTTTGTGCTTGGCGGCGTGGTCATCGTGGCGGGCTTCCTCTACTCCCAGGACGACTTTGCGCGGGCGGTTCTGCGACGCGAAGGGAGGCCGTTGCCAAGGCCGGAGACCGCGACACCATCATTTCGTGTCTTCTTCACCGCAGCAACGGTGCTGTTCAGCGGATTCATCGGCTTTGACTCGATCGCGCAGGCAGGAGGCGAAGCGAAGAACCCGAATCGCACGCTGCCCATCGCCATTGGCCTGGCCGTGCTGCTCGCGGGACTGTTCTACATGCTCTTCACTGCGGCGGTGTATCACGCCGTGCCATGGCAGTACGTCGCCGAACAGTCGGCACGTCGCGATGTGAACGCTCCGGGGCTCCTCGGATATGTATTGCCCGTGGGATGGACCGTGGCCATCGTGGCCGGCGGCGCTGTGGCGCTGGCGAAGGACGTGCCGGCGATGCTGCTGTCGGTGTCGCGGCTGATGTTCGCCTGGGCGGAAGACGGCATCTTCCCTCAGGCCGTCGCGACGCTGCACTCCACCCATCGCACCCCGCATCTCGCGATCATTGCCAGCGCCTCGATGGCGACGCTCTCGATCCTCGGGTGTCATCTCGCCGGCGATTTCTTCCTTGGCGTGGACATCCTCGTCACCGCGATGCTCGCGAACTACATCCTGATGTGCATCTCGGTGCTGACACTTCCGGGGCGCAATCCCGGCATAGCGCGCGATGTTCGCGTGTTGCCCAATCGCAGCGCACAATTGGTCGTGTCGTGGGCAGGTATCCTGATCCTCGGGGCATTCTTCGCCATGCACACGGTCAAGGACCTGACGGCGCCCGTCAGCGCCTGGTACTTCCGCTCGACGCCGGTCTGGCTGATCGTGATGGGAATCGCCACGGCCGTTTTCCTTCGCGAGACCGCAGCGCTCCGACGTCGCGGCGTGGATGTGCAGGCCATCTTTGCCACCCTTCCCCCGGACTGATCGTCGCATGAGCCCAATCGAACGTGTTGCCCTTGCCCAGGATCTGGAGATCTCGCGCATCGTCACCGGGCTGTGGCAGGTTGCCGACATGGAGCGCGATGGTCACACGCTCGATCCCGATGCAACCGCCGCCGCAATGCTGCCCTACGTCACGGCGGGGTGCACCAGCTTTGACATGGCTGACCATTACGGCTCTGCTGAAGTGATCGCGGGACGCTTCCGCACCGCATATCCGGACCTGAAGACGCAGCTCTTCACGAAGTGGGTGCCGAAGCCAGGTCCGATCTCCCGCGATGCGGTGCGAGAGGCGACAGAACGAGCAGTGGGCCGAATGGGCGGAACGCCGATCGACCTGATGCAGTTCCATTCCTGGCAGTTTGCCGACGCGCACTGGCTGGACGCGCTGGGCCATCTGCATGATCTGCAGAAGGAAGGAATGATCCGCCATCTCGGCGTCACCAACTTCGACGCCGCCCACCTTCGGGTTGCGCTTGCGAGTGGCATCCCGATCCTCACCAACCAGGTCTCGTTCTCGCTGCTGGACCAGCGCGCCGCCGGACGGATGTCAGCCGTCTGCGCGGAGTACGGCGTGAAAGTGCTCGCGTACGGCACCGTTGCCGGTGGTCTGCTCAGCGCACGCTGGCAGGCGCGCCCCGAACCGCCGAAAGACGACCTGAAGACATGGTCGTTGATGAAATATGGAAGATTCATGCAGGCCGCCGGCGGATGGCCTGCGCTGCAGCGGGTGCTCGATGCCGCATCCGCCGTCGCACGAAAGCACAACGTCTCCATTGCGAACGTCGCGTGCCGATACATCCTCGACTTCCCGCACGTCGCGGCGGTGATCGTTGGAGCCAGACTGGGTGAGCGCGAGCATATCGAGGACAATGCACGGCTCGCGTCGCTCCATCTCGACGAGAGTGACCGGCAGTCGATCCGAGACGTGCTCGCCACGTTGACTGCGATCCCCGGTGACTGCGGCGACGAGTATCGCAAGCCGCCCTATCTGACGGCGAGCGGTGATCTCAGCCATCACATCGAGGAACTCCCCGCGCCGTTTGCCGCACATCGCGTGAACGAGAATCGTTCATACTGCCTGAGCGGCACCGCCTGGGAACCGCTTGCCGGCTACTCTCGCGCCGTGCGCACCGGCAATACGATCCGCGTGTCAGGGACGACGGCCACGCACGGCGCGAAAGCGATCGGCGGCGCAGATCCCGCCGCGCAGACTCACTTCGTGATCGACAAGCTCGAAGGCGCCCTGATCAGTCTCGGCGGGACACTGGAACACATCGTGAGGACTCGCGTCTTCGTGGCGAACATGTCACAGTGGGAACCCATCGCGCGCGCACTCGGGGAACGCTTCGGCCACATTCTCCCGGCGAATACCATGGTGCAGGCGGCGCTGATCGGGAGTGAGTACCTGGTGGAAATCGAGGCCGACGCGGAGCTCTGAGCCCATTCGTCTACGAGCTGCAGGAGAGCATCGACGAGCCAGCTTTCTCGCGTGCCCACTCCGGTCGCTTCGCGGCGAGGGCTTCCTGGCCTGGCTGCTCCTCGTATGGCCGTCGCAAGACGTGGAGCAGCGTGTGAATCATGGACTCGTCTCCGGCCTCCGCGCGCTCGATTGCTTCCTGGGCAAGGAAGTTCCTGAGCACGTAGCGAGGATTCACCGAGTGCATGCGCTGTCGGCGCGCCAGATGCGACGCGCCGCCAGCGCCGTGCCACCGGCGGAGCCAGCGCTCAAGCTCGTCGCGGCGAACGTCGAGCAATGCGACGTCGTAGCAGATATCGCCAAGCAGCGGAATCACTGCGCCATCGACGGGCAGGACCTCGGGCAGGTCGGCAATCGCGCGGAAGAAGCCGGTGTAGTCAAGTGCGCACGCTTCAAGCAGCTCGTAGCCCTCGCTCATCATGGCCTGCGACTCGGGATTGTCGTCGGGCAGGCCGAACTTCGCGCGTGTCATCGCAACGAACGCGCTGCGGTATTCGCGCAGGTACGCATCGAGGCCCGACTGCAGCGCTTCGGTGCCTTCGAAGATCGGCGCAACGGCGGTCGCGAGCTGCACCAGGTTCCACTGTGCCACCGCCGGCTGCTGGCCGTATCGATAGCGCCGGCCGCTGGCATCGGTCGTGTTCGGCGTCCAGCCGGGATCGTAATCATCCAGCCAGCCGTAGGGGCCATAGTCGATGGTGAGGCCAAGAATCGACATGTTGTCGGTGTTCATGACGCCGTGCACGAAGCCGACGCGCATCCAGTGGACGACCATGCGCGCGGTGCGTTCACAGACCTCGTGGAACCAGGCCGTGCGCCGCTCACCCTGCGTTCCGGTCAGATGCGGAAAATCGCGGTCGATCGTGAAGTCCACCAGCGAGCCAAGGAGTACCGTGTCTCCGCGTGCCGTGAGGATCTCGAAGTTGCCGAACCGGATGAACGACGGTGCAACACGACAGACGACCGCGCCAGGTTCGAGCCGCGCGTTCCCATCGTAGAACATGTCGCGCAGCACTCTCTCGCCTGTCGCCACCAGGGACAGCGCGCGCGTGGTCGGCACGCCGAGGTGGAACATGGCCTCACTGCAGAGGAACTCGCGGATCGACGAACGCATCACCGCACGCCCATCGGCGGTGCGCGAGTACGGGGTCGGTCCTGCACCCTTGAGTTGCAATTCCAGGCGCTCGCCCTCGACGTTCACCACCTCGCCAAGTGAGATCGCGCGCCCGTCTCCCAACTGCCCTGCCCACTGCCCGAACTGATGTCCCCCATAGCAGGCAGCGAACGGCTCCATGCCATCAAGCAACCGGTTTCCGCCAAACACCTCGGCGAACCCGGGTGATCTCGCATCCGTATCCGAAATGCCGAGCTGCGCGGCGAGGTCGGTGGCGTGCACGACCAGGCGCGGTGCCTTGACTGGCGTCGGTTTCACGCTGCTCCAGCATGCGCCAGTCACCTGCCGGCGTCCGTCGTCGGTGCGGGGGTCGCCGGGGAGCTCACGGACGAAGCGATTGTCGAATGTCAGGTGCGAATGCATGTCAGAGAACGTAGTCCGCGACGGAACTTGCGGTGCGAGTCACAACACACGGTGCCGAAGCGCCGGGAGCCGCTGCCGAACCGCGGTGATCCGCGCGTGGTCGAGCGCTGCAAAGGCAACACCCTCGCCTTCGTCAATGCATGACACGACGTCTCCCCAGGGATCCACGATCATCGTGTGTCCCCAGGTCCGACGTCCACCGGCGTGCACACCGCCCTGTGCCGAGGCCATCACGTAGCACTGGTTCTCCACCGCGCGCGTCCGCAGCAGCAGCTCCCAGTGACTCTTGCCCGTGGCGTGGGTGAACGCCGACGGAACGCAGATCAGGTCGAGCGGCGGTTCGCCGGCGCTGAACGTCAGCGCGCGGAAGAGTTCCGGAAAACGGAGATCGTAGCAGACGCTGAGTCCCATGCGCAGGCCAGCCGCGTGCACGGCGACGGGTGTCCTGCCCGCTTCGAGCACGGTTGCTTCATCATACGCCTCAATGCCGTTGTCGTATGCGAACAGGTGAATCTTGTCGTACCGCGAGGCGAGCGAGCCGTCCGGCGCGTAGACGCAACTGGCGTTCCGCACCCGGTCACTCTGAGCGGCGCGCAGCGGTATGGTCCCCCCGACGAGCCAGACTCCGTGCTGGCGCGCCGCAGACGAGAGCGCCGTCTGGAGTGGCCCGTCGCCCGGCACTTCTGCGATGCGCAGTCGATCCAGGTCCGACGGGCTCATGAGGCAGAAGTACTCCGGCAGCGACACGATCCCGGCACCCGCCGCTGCAGCCAACGCAATCAATCGACCTGCGGTGGCCAGATTCTCCGCGACGTCTGCTGTAGACACCATTTGAATAGCTGCGAGCGTCGTCATGTCATGAAGCCTATCGCCCCGCCCCCGCACGTGGCCAGCGAATCAGTCCCATGCGCTTGACTCGCGTACGGAGTGGCGCATTCGTTGACCATGCCATTCTTCCGCTCAGGCGCATTCATCGCCCTTGTCGTGCTGCTCGCCGGATGTGGCGGCGGCTCCGAGACGTCCGGCCCTCGGACCATCGACCCGGTACCTCCGCCTCCGCCGCCGGTCCTCGGGCAGACGTACCGCAGTTCGGGCAAGGCCGCAGCCGGCGAGGTCTTCGTGCACCTCTTCGAATGGCGATGGACGGACATCGCGCGCGAGTGCGAGGCGTTCCTTGGCCCGGCCGGTTACAAGGGCGTACAGATCTCTCCGACATCGGAACACGCCATCGTGCGCAATTCCGGCGCGTTCTTCCCCTGGTGGCAGCGGTATCAGACGGTGAGCTACCGCCTTGACAAGTCCCGCTCCGGAACGGCGGCGGAACTCACGGACATGGTGGTCCGATGCAAGGCCGTCGGTGTCGACATCTATGCCGACGTGGTCATCAACCACATGACGGCCGGCAGTGGGACGGGCAGCGCGGGCAGCGTGTACACGAAGTACAGCTATCCGGCAGTCCCATACACCACAGTGGACTTCAACTCGCCCTGCGGCATCGATTCGTACGCGGTTGCCGCACAGGTACAGAATTGTGAGCTCGTTGGGCTGGCGGACCTCGCCACCGCCTCCGACACGGTCCGCGGCAGGATTGCCCGGTACCTGATCTCTCTCAACGAAATAGGCATCGCAGGTTTCCGTGTCGACGCGGCGAAACACGTTCCGCCTGCGGACCTCGAAGCGATCTTCACGAGGGTCAACAACGCGGCAACTTCGGCTGGACGGCCAAAGCCGTACGTGTTCCTCGAGATCATCGCCGGCAGCGGCGATGCGGTCACGCCGCAGCAGTACTATGGCGTCGGCTATGCATCAGGCGGTGCGACGGACATCACGGACTTCACGTACGGCAACCGCATCAGCGATGCCTTCCTGGGGCGGGGCGGCCTGACTCTCTGGTCTGCGCTGCAGGCGTTCGCGACCGAGCTGCTGCCATCGGACAAGAGCGTCGTCTTCATCGACAACCACGACACGCAGCGTGGCTCCGCGCTCTTCTACGCCGACTCGACCTACGAGCTTGCGGCAATCATGATGTTCGCGCACTCGCAGGGGTATGCGAGTCTGATGAGCAGCTTCGGGTTCGACCGCAGTTCCCTGCCGGGCCGCGATGCCGGGCCAGCATCGGAGTCTGACGGCAGCACGATTCCCGTCTTCGACGCTGGCGGTGTGAGCAAGTGCACCACGGAGATCGGGTCGCAACAGAGTACCAGGTGGATCTGCGAGCACCGTCGCCCCGCCATCGCGCGCATGGTCGCGTTCCGGAAGGCGAGTGCCGGCAAGCCGGTCACGGACTGCGGGCGTGGCGATTGGCGCATCGATGGCGACGCGAACCGGGTGGCGTTCTGTCGTGATGGCGCAGGCTTTCTCGCGATGAGCCTGAGTGCGACGGCAGCCACCACGGTGCTTCCAACGCGCCTTCCCGCCGGGAGCTACTGCAATGTGGCGCAGCACGCCTTCACGCCTGCGGCCGGATCCACTCCCGCGTCGTGCAGCGGCGCGGCCGTCGTGGTTTCGGCCGATGGCTCAGCCAGCATCACGCTGACCCGCCGCAGCGCCGTCGCATTGCACACCGCTGCAAGACTGAACTGATCGGCGACGCGCACGGCTGGGCAGGCTGCACCAGCCGCGCGTCGCAACGCGTCGGCGATCAGCCCGGCTTGTACACCATGGACCAGAGCGACCAGAGAACCGGAACCGCTGCAAGCCAGCCGATCACGTTCCAGCGCTGAAAGACGCGCTGGAGCTCGCCGTCCTGCTCCGGCGACAAACGCAACATGGTCCGCTGCGCGGGGACGAGGACGACAAGCCAGATCGCCGTCGAAAGTCCGAGGCCGATGATTGCTTCACGGATCCATCGCGTCTCCCAGATGGGAAAGCCGCGAGCCAGAGCCAACGCAAGCCCGGACGCGACGAGTCCGATCGCACCGCCGAGTGTGAAGACCCAGTCGGTGATGACGATGGCGCGCGCGGCGGCGCGAAAATCGAGACGATGCCGCTCTCGAAACATGACCGCCGCCCAGGCGCCCGTCACGAGGACGTTGCCCGCGAAGAGAATCGCAGCCAGCACATGCACCACTCTCAGGTTGCGCAGTACCGTCTCGCTCATCATGGGCATCCGGGGTCAGTGAGGCGGGCGTGTGCATCGCCGTCGTTGCGGACGGACGATGAGACGTGCAGCGCCGTGTTCCGTAAATGAAGAGAGCCCGCTGCGGGCGGGCTCTCTTCCAGACGAATACCGCACGTCTCAGGCGAGCTTGTCCATCGACTGTGTCTCTTCAGCGACCAGATAGTAGAACGTCACTCGGCTCTTGTTGCGTACGCCCTTCATGCGTGCGGCGGCGGCGGCGATACCCTTCTCGGCAGCATCTGCGGTCAGCCCCAGCTTCTTCGCAGCAAAGCCCTTCTGCACGCGAGCCAGTTCTTCCTTGTCACTGGTGGAAACGAGTGACGAGTCCTTGCTCTTGAGCGCAATGCCGCAATACTTCACGATCTTCGCGACCACGGCCTCATCGACTTCCTTGGCATACTTCTTCACATCCTCGACGTACTCACTCACTAGAACCTCCCCTGGATGGTCCAGCGTTGACGACCGCATGCGAACCCGCGACTGCCGCACGCGGAACGGTTACTTCTCCCACCCGGAATGTCAATCGCGGCCATGCGCGCTCCGTCACGGCGGACGTGGGTCATCATCGGGAGGAGTGACGATGCGAAAGCATCGGCTAGTTTGCCTTACATGAGATGCTGCCTCGTGCTCCGGACCGTCATCGGCGCAGGCTGTGCTTCGTTCTGGGCCGCTGCGCTCCCGGCAGCAGCCAGTGCGCAGGGCGGCGGCAGCCCGATTCCCGCAGCGCGGGACTCGGCCCGACCGTCGATCTCTGCCCTCTATGTCACGCGTCCACCATCGATCGATGGCCGACTTGATGAAGAGGTCTGGCGGACCGCCACGCCAGCCGGCGATTTCGTGCAACGTTTCCCCAAGGGCGGCGCACCGGCGTCACAGCGCACAGAGGTCAGGGTGGCCTATGACCGCGCCGCGCTCTACGTGGGGGTCCGGAACTACGACAGTGCACCGGACTCCATCGCACAACAGCTCGGGCGGCGAGACGCCAGCGACATCTACTCAGACTGGTTCTCGGTAGGAATCGATGCGTATGGCGACCGGCGCACCTCGTTCGTCTTCAGGGTGAATCCACGAGGCGTGCTGCGAGACACCTACCTGTTCAACGATGAAGAGGACGACGACCTCTGGGACGCCGTGTGGAACGTCGCGGCCCGGAAGGACAGCGCCGGGTGGACGGCGGAATTCAGGATCCCGCTCTCGCAGCTGCGCTACGATGTGAACGGTCGCACAGGCGCGGTCCGCCCATGGGGAATCAACTTCGCGCGCGAGATAGCACGCCACGGCGAAGTATCCTTCTGGGCACCAACACCGGCCAATGCACCGGGCATCGTCTCGCGATTCGGTGACCTCACCGGGCTCGATTCCCTGCGCCCGGCATCGCGGGTCGAGCTCGTTCCGTACCTGCGCACTCAGCTCGAATTCCAGCCGGAACAGGCCCGCAACCGGTTCGTTCCAGCACGGAATGTGGCGGCGGCCGTGGGCGGTGATCTCCGGCTCAAGCTTCCCCAATCCCTCACGCTGACTGCCACAGCGAACCCGGACTTCGGCCAGGTCGAGGCCGATCCCGCGGTGGTGAACCTCTCCGCGTTCGAGATCTTCTTCCCCGAGCGCCGTCCGTTCTTCCTCGAGAACGCCGACGGGTTCGCCTTCGGCAACACACGTACGTTCAACGACAACGACAGCCCGACGTTCTTCTACACGCGGCGCATCGGTCGCCCCCCGCAGCGGCGACCCGGCGGGCCGGACGTCGCAGAGGTGCGCGTTGCAGAGCGAACGCCGATCCTTGGCGCGCTCAAGTTGTCCGGCACGACACCCTCAGGCTGGCAGATCGGCGCCCTGAACGCCGTCACGGCCCGCGACCGGGCGGACGTCCTCGACACCGCAGGACGCGTGCGCCGCGAAGCCGTCGAGCCGCTCACGAACTACAACGTCACGCGCGTCCGGAAGCTGCTGCGTGGGGGCTCGGCAGGCATTGGTGGCTTCGTGTCGGACGTCCGTCGCGAGCTCGATTCGGACGCCTTGGCAGCGCGGCTCCCGTCCTCGGCCAGTGTGTTCGGCCTTGATTGGGAGTCCGCCTGGCAACGCCGAACCTGGACCGTGAGCGGCGTGATCGCGCGAAGCACCGTTCGCGGCGACGAGGTCGCCATCGATCGGCTGCAGCGCGCGAACTACCGAAGCCTGCAACGCCCCGATGCGTCGCACCTGTCGTACGATCCTGGCCGCACGGCGCTCACCGGGCACTATGGCTCAGTCTCTGTGGCGAAGACCGCAGGTGAACGTCTGCTCGCCTCCGTCACGTACGAAGAAACAAGTCCCGGCTTCGAGACGAACGACATCGGCTTTCAGTTTCGATCGGACTTCCGCACGGTGTCAACGTCGATCACGTACCGGAACCCGGTGCAGTCGCGCCTCTCCCGATCATTCCTGCTTGGGCTCTTCACGACCAAGAGCGACAACTTCGGGGGCGTGCGCATCGAGGATCGGTACAGCTGGTTTGCCGAGGCCGAGCTGCTGAATTTCTGGAGTCTGGAGATCTTCGGGTCTTTCTCGTCGCAAACGCAGAATGATCGGCTCCTGCGCGGCGGGCCAATCGCACTCCGGCCGCGCGCCCTGACGAATCGCGTCGCACTGAGCAGCGATCCACGAAAGCTCGTGGTCGCGGAGGGCGAACTCACGCGGATGACTGATGCATCGGGCATGACCGCAGACAAGGCGGAGTTCAGCCTCGACTGGCGTCCAGCCCCGCAGGTCAGAGTGCGACTCGGTCCGTCGTACGAAACGCAGCGGGCCACCGGCCAGTATGTGCAGACCGTGTCCAACCCGCTGTCGTCGTCGACCTTCAACGTCGCCCGATACGTGTTCGCCAACGTCCGGCAGAACGAGGCCCGGCTCGACACTCGGCTCGACTGGACGTTTTCACCGTGGCTCTCACTGCAGCTCTTCCTGCAGCCGTTCGCGTCCACGGGACGATTCTCGCGGTTCAAGGAATTCACGACGCCGGGACGATTTGACTTCGCCGAGTACGGTGTGGATCGCGGCACGATCACTCCGCGCGCCGACGGCGGGTACGTCGTGAATCCGGCGCCGGGAACACCGGGCATCACGCCGTTCGTGATCGCGAACCAGGACTTCACGGTCCGCGCGCTTCGCGGCAATGCCGTGCTCCGATGGGAGTACAACCCCGGGTCAGCGATCTTCCTCGTCTGGTCGCAGCAACGGGAACAGGAATTCGATGACGTGCGAACGAATGTCACCGGTCAGGCGGCACGCACCTTCGGCGATCCAGGCCGGCACATCTTCCTCGTGAAGTTCACACGCTGGATCGGGCGCTGACGGGTGGCAGTCATGATGCCGCGAGGTCAGGGGATCGGGCGCTGCGACACGATCCGGACTCCATCGCCGAACGTGACCGCGAGCAGGAGCACGAGTTTCGTGGCCGGCAACGCGCTGGGGGCGTTGGCCCATTCGCTGAGCGTATGCTGATTCCCGCCATTCGACCGACCGATCGCGATGGTTGGGACACCATTCACGACGCCGACGTTGCCATCCGTGCTGCCGGTGGCAATTGCCTCGGGGGCACCGGGTAACGCCGTGAGACCGAGTGTGTTCTGAATGTCGATCGCGGTCTGCACCAGTGGATGGCGACGCGCGCCCTCGAGCTGGGCGGTGGTCCCACCCGCCTGGTTCTTCTGCTCGATCTCGACGCGCAATCCCACACGCTCTTTCGACGCGGCATCCTGCACGATGCGGCCGATGGTGCGGTCAAGGGAATCGAGCAGGATCGGATCAGGCGAGCGAAGATCGACCGTGAAGTAGAGTTCCTGTGGAATGCCGTTGAAGATCACGCCACCATGCACCTGTCCCACGTTGACCACCGCACCCTCGGGCAGCGCGGGAAATCGCAGCGCGTAGATCCCGGCGATGGCATCCGCGAGCGCCTTCACCGGTGTCGGCTTGCCACGTGACGTGACGGTGTGCGACCCGGCACTCGTGAACACGTATTTCGTCCAGTAGATCCCCAGCGCACCGTAGTTGATCGGACCCAGCCCTCCATCCATCGAAATCAGCAGGTCGGGCCTGGGATTATGCGCGAACCAGTAGTTCATGCCGCGCAGACCCAGCTCCTCCTGCACGGTCGCGACAAACACGAGGTCTCCGCGGGTCCGGATCTTCGCGGCATTCAGCGCCCGGATCGTGGCCAGCATGTTGGCCACCGAGGCGCTGTTGTCAAAGATCCCCGGCCCGTGCAAAGAGTCGCCGGCCCGCCGTACCTTCAGGTTCGTCTCCAGTGCGTGCACGATGTCCATGTGCGCCGCGAAGACGATGCGCGGGCCACCGCCACTGCCCGCGCGCACGCCGATCACATTGCCGATCGAGTCGGTGCTGACTCGCAATCCCTCCGCCGTCATGACGCCACGAACGTACGCCGCGCGTTGCGCTTCATGTTGCGACTTGCCGGGCATCTCGGCGATCCGGATCCACTCCTCGATGTGCGACGGCATGCCCTGCTCCACATGCGCCAGCGCAGCGCGCACATCAGGGCGCCGCAGCACCGAGGCGTCCCACGAGGATGGATACGATGCCTGCGCGCCGACCGCAGCCGCTGGCATGACACACGCCAGCGCCAGGAGCGGAGTGACACGTCGAAGAGCAGTGCGCATGGCGAATCCGTGGAGAGAGAGAGTGTGAGAGCCGTCGCGCTATCGTGCGCGGACGGACCGACCAGTGCAGCCTGGCAGTCGAAACGCGCCAATACGCGATGAATATGCTGTTGCGGTGGCGCGAAGGTAGTCGCCCACGTACCAGATCGTACAGTCATCGCGCGGATCCATCGCGGTCTGCGTGTAGTCTTCCCATCGGAGGGTCGAGGTCTGCGCAGCCCCGCCTATCGCGAGCACCTGTTCCTGCAGCGACAACACTCCGGCCGGATCACCAGCGCGCCGCCCGACGAACCGCTGGCCTGCAAAGTCGCGCGCGGACCCGAAGGAGTAGCCGATCCCGATGTTGCCGAATCGGTCCAGTGCCGGACTTCCCATCCACCGGTACGCGGAGTCCGGGGCATACGTGCCCTGCTGCCTGACCTTGAGCGAACGATCGGGAGCGACCTGCAGCTCGTACCACCGCACCCCGCCGCCTCCGACGGTGGTGTTCACCGAATGCACCGCGACAACCAGCTCCCGTCCGTTCACGCGCCGGTAGATCACACGCGCCATCAACTTGTCGCCCTGCGCTTCAAGTCGGCGCTCCACGCCAGGCTGCGGCACGCAGTTCGTGAGCTGGCCTCCGCACAGGTACTGATATGGTGCAACCGGCATCAGGACCGGTCCGTCCAGGCGTGTCTTCGTGATGTCGTTCCAGTCGACATGGAACGACCACGCATACAGGACGCTGTCCTGCAGCCGCCCACGAAGCTGCGTGCCGCCGGCCGCCAGCATGATGTTCGGCGCGCCGGGTGGCGGCAGCGACGTGCCATCGAGGTCTGCGTTGTTGAGGAAGTTCACATCGGCGATCACGATGCACTGCTCCGTGGCCGGTTCGCCACGCAACATCCGGGATCGATCGGCGACGCACGCATGTTTCTCGATGACGTCATCCCCCGTGCTGCTGGGGATGTAGTACCCGTCGGGCCACACGGCCGGGCGCGGATAGTCGGGAAAGAGCGGGCGCACGAACTCATAGCGGTACCATGATCCAAGCGGGTCGTCGGTCACGCTGACGGCATAGCACATCGCGTACGCGCCTGAATCGCGGGACGCGGTTCCGCGTGCCGTTGCTGTATCCGTCACCGGTGGCGGTACGTAGAGTGGCGCTGCCTGAACCGGCTGGCTGACCCGAAGCGGTCGGCTGGCAACTGCGGCTGGTCCGGGGCGCGGTGCCGGCGAGTCATTCGGTACCCAGCGGCTGCGCGAGAACACAGGCATCACGATCAGCCACCGATCGGCAAGCTGATCGTATCGTGCGACGGCATCGCCGCTGTTGCGCGCCTCACACGCGCCGCCTGCCCCATGGAAGATCGAATTGGTGGGCACCGGGCCGTAGAGCGGCGTCCCGGTGGCTGGATACCGCTCGCCTGCCCGGGAGAAGATCGCCAGCCGGCTATTCACGATCTGGACGATGTGATCCAGGCCAACCGCAATCGTGTTGTCGGACGGATTGCGCAGCGCAGAACGGCCCTGCGGGCCGCTGAACCCCGCTCCGAGCCCATCGAACGATTCCACGAGCACCGGTGCCGCGCCGCGACCCATTGCGCGCTGTTCCACCTCTGCTGCGGATGGCGCAGTGCGGACCGTGGCGCGACTGCATCCCGCGATCAGTCCCAGCGCGCCAACACGCAGGCACCACCTGCCCGCCACCACTCGGAACGCCATTCGGAATTCCGTCACATCGTGATCCCCAGCCGTCCAAGCAATCGGCTCACGTTGTCGAGCGCCGCCTTGAGCTCCGTCGCCAGTTGCGATGACAGTGCCTTCTGCGGTCCGGTTGGCGCAGTGTTCGTTCCATCGACCGATCGCAACAGGCCACCGATCCGATCCGAGACCTTCGGGCCATCGCTGTAGAACGGGATCGTCGTCGGCTTGACCAGCACGAGCAGCAGCTCGTTCACCTCCGCGAGTTCATCGCCCAGACGTTTCGCCAAGGCAATGCCTTCGCCATTCGGCATGGCATCAGCGGCGCGCTTTCTCGCCTCCAGCTCGGCCTTGCGTCCATCGAGGGCCCGGAGGGTGTCGTTCACGACGTTCTGCAGCTCACGCAATTGCATCGCCAGCGTGAACTGCTCACGCAGTGCCGCCGTCGTCACGGTGACCGTCGGATCGAGCCGCACGATCAGCGGTTGCTCCGTCTGCTGGTCCCCGACCACGAGGCGTACCGAGTAGCGACCCGGGAGGACGCGTGGACCGGTGAGTTCGCCGAAGAAGGCGATCGCGGGATCGTTCGGGTCGAGGGCCCGGCGCTGTCGAGGCGCATCGTATGCCAGGTTCCACGAGATGCTGTTGATGCCAGCCAGCCGCGGGATGTTGCGCAGTTGACGCACCATCGCGCCAACGCTGTCACGAATCTCGATCCGGAGCGGCGTGGCGGAATCGACGGCCGTGGCGAGTCGGTAGCGGATGATCGCGCCGTATGGCGGATTCGTGCCACGATACTCCGCGTCGCCAATGCTGCCGGTCTTCGTCGTCTTGGTGGCGAACCGGGTCGCCGTTCGCATCCGGAACAGGTGCATGCGCGGCGCGGCAGCGGCCGCCGCCAGATCCTGAATCGCCGACGCATCGTCGAGAATCCAGATCCCCCTCGCATGTGTGCCGACGATCAGGTCATTCTCACGACCATGCACGAGCACTTCGTGCACCGGAACGGGCGGCAGATTGCCACCCAGCCGGAACCAGTTTCCGCCACCAGTCACACTCACGTACAGTCCCGCCTCGGTCCCGGCGTACAACACCTGCGGATTCCTCGGATCCTCGCGCACTACCTGCAGATACGCACCCTCCGGCAGGTTGCCTGCGATGCTCGTCCAGCTGGCGCCGCAATCGGTCGTTCGAACGACGTACGGCTTGTAGTCATCCATGAAGTGCCGCTCGAACGTCGCGTACGCCGTGCAGGCCGCCGTTCGCGAGGCTTCGATGTGTGACACCACGGCTTCCGCTCCGATGCCGGTGATGTTGCGGTCCACTCGCGTCCAGTTCCTGCCGTCATCGCGCGTGACGTGGAGATTGCCGTCGTCCGTCCCCGCCCAGATCAGTCCGCGCTGGACGGGCGACTCCGCAACACTGTACAGCGTGTTGTAGTACTCGGCCGTGGTAGCTTCCTTCAGGACGGGGCCACCCGCGAAGCCCTGTCGCGTCGAATCATTCTTCGAGAGATCGGGCGAGATGACCTCCCATGTGCTCCCGAAGTCCGGTGACCTGAAGAGCACCTGCGCGCCGAAGTACAACACCTTGCCATCGTGCGGCGACGCGACCATGGGGGCGTTCCAGTTGAACCGATACTGCAGCGCATTGACCGGACCGCCGTCGTTGCGACGCGGCTGCGGGGAGATATCCTGCTGCTCGAGCGTGCGCATGTCAGTGCGATAAATCCAACCACCCTGCGACTCCGACACGATGAGATCGGGATTGTCCGGGTGTGATGTCTGGTAGTAGCCGTCGCCGTAGCTGACCAGTCGCCAGTCATCGGTCAGGATGCCCTGCGGCTCGCGCGTGCGATTGGGTCCGAGCCAGTTCCCGTTGTCCTGCAGGCCGCCGCCGAGGAAGTAGAACGGCTCGCGGTTATCGGCGTGCACCTGATAGAACTGCGACAGCGCAAACGCCTGGGGAAAGCGCCACGAGGCACCCATGTCGTGACTGACGGCAATGCCCCCATCGTTCGCCTGCCACATCCTCCGCGAATCGCGTGGATCGATCCACATGCTGTGGTGATCGCCGTGAATGCTCCGCGAGAACGCCGTGAACGACTTGCCGCCATCGATCGAGAAGGAGAACTGGCACGCGATCGAGTACAGACGGTCTGCGTTCACCGGGTCGACACGGAGATCGGCATAGTAGAATCCGCGGCAGAGTGTCGCCGCATTGTCGCTCGTCATCTTCCAGTTGACGCCGAAATCATCGCTCCGCCAGACGTACCCCTCGCGCGCCTCGGCGATCGCGTACACGATGTTCGGACTTGACGGCGCGACCTTCACACCCACACGGCCGAGCAGGGACGGCAGTCCGCCCTTCAGCTTCCCCCACGTGCGACCACCATCAACCGAACGGAAGATGCCACTCTGCTCGGAGCCGCTCGTGAAGGTCCACTGCTTGCGGTCGAAGTGCCACATCGTTGCATAGACGATGTTCGGGTTCTTCGGATCGATGTCCATGTCACCGCAGCCGTGACGATCGTCGACGAACAGTGACTTTGTCCATGTGTCGCCGGCATCACGCGAGACGAACACACCGCGTTCGGCGTTTGGCCCCCCGATGTGGCCAACGGCGCAGACGAAGATCGTGCGGGGATCGCCTGGGCTTACGAGCACTCGCGCAATGTGCCGGGTGTCGCCCAGCCCGATGAACCGCCAGCTCGCGCCACCGTCGGTCGACTTGAACATGCCACGACCGAACGAGACGGAATTGCGGACGTTGGCTTCGCCGGTACCGGCATAGATCACGTCCGGGTTGCCCGGCTCGAGTGCAAGGTCACCGATCGAGAGCGTTGCCTGCGCTTCGAACAGTGGCTTCCACGTGGTGCCGCTGTTCGTGGTCTTCCAGATGCCGCTGGATGCCGTGCCGACATACACGATGTTCGGATCGCCGGGCACGCCCTCGACGTCGGTGGCGCGGCCCATCATGTTCGCCGGACCAATGCCGCGGAACGTGAGGCGCGCGATCATCGCCGTATCGATTGCCGGAGTTGGCGGCCCGACAGCGACGCGCCTCGTCTGCGCGGACAGCGGAACGGCCGTTGCCGAAGCCGCGAAGAGCAAGACCGTGCACAGGCACAGCCGACCATTCAGGCGCGCAGCGCACCGCGCTGCGAACCGATACCAGAGGGCATCGACCATATGGACTCCGGATGAGATTGCTGGATTGGGGTCACCGCAAAGTGCAGGCTCGCTCAGCGCATGGCCAGTCCCGAGAAATGCTCGTGACGGCCGGACCGGCACACGTTGCCAGCGTGCCCGCCGCATTGACGCAGCGCGGCCCGCGAGACAGTGTGAAGAGTATCACGCGCTCGTAGCCAACCCGTCCGGAGGTCCGAAAATGGTGACCGCGACACGCACGACACTTGCCGCGCTGGCGATGCTCCTTGCGACTGCGCCGCTGAATGCGCAGGCGGTGGCAACGATCGACAGGCCGCAGTTCATCCGCGTCATCGCGAAGGACTACATATTCGATGCGCCGCCGAACGTGCAGTCGGGAATCGCGACGATTCACCTCGTCAATCAGGGCACCGATCTCCACCATGTGCTGGTGCAGGAACTCCCGAGCGGCAGGACGATCAAGGAGTTCTTCGACGCGACGCGCGCGGCTGGCATTCCACCGTCATGGAGTCGGACGGTGGCGCAATCGACTGCGATAGCGAGCGGAGGCGAAGCGTTTCTTGCGTTCCGCATGCCGCCGGGTCGCTATATCCTCTCGTGCCTCCTGCCGGCTGCTGACGGGCGTTCGCACATCGCAAAGGGCATGTATCAGATCATCACCGCGACGGTGGCGGGCGGCCCGACTCCACCGGCACGACGGCCCTGACGTCGCCGGAGTCCTAGCGTGAGTTTCCCGCGTTTTTGCTGACAGCGGTGCTAAGTGGTTGGGGCACCATCAGATAGAATTGGCGCGATGTATATACGAACTACGCGGTCGGGATGCGGAGGGCCGCGATGAGGCGCGTGTGGAGCGGCGTCGG
>JANMNM010000263.1:0-48934 GCA_031373905.1 Gemmatimonadaceae bacterium
GTCTTCGCCGGCTTCTTCGCCATTGGCCTGCTCAGCCGCCTGATCCTGCTCGGCATGGCCTGGAGCGACGTCGATCGATCGATCGGGGCGCTCGCATCGGTCTTCCTGCGCGGCATCGTCTTCGACACGGTTGCCGCCCTCTACGCAGCGATCTTCGTCTCGATATTCTCCGTACTCCTCTGGAATTGGCTTGGATCGTCGCGCGGCTACCGTTGGGTACGATACGCGCAGTACACGGTCCTTGGCTTCATCCTCGTCTTCATCCTCGCGTCCGAAGTCATCTTCTGGCTCGAGTTCGGCGTCCGCTTCAATTTCATCGCCGTCGACTACCTGGTCTACACCACGGAAGTCATCGGCAATCTGTTCGAGTCGTACCCGATGGTGCCGATGCTGATGGGAGTCGCTGCGGGTGCGATGGCGCTGGCATGGTACGTGGGCAGACACTGGCTGCCGACGCGGTACACGCCAATGCGATTCCGCGCGCGCGCAGGCGTCGCGGCCTGCGCGCTGCTGGTTGGCGCCGCACTGTTCTTCGGGTTCGACGGCGGCCTGAAGGATCGTTCGGGGAATGCTTTCAACAACGAACTGGCCGCGAACGGATCGTACACGTTCGTGCAGGCGTATCTCTCGAACGAACTCGATTACCGCCGCTTCTATCGCACGTTGCCCGACGCCGAGCTCGATCGGCGTGTGCAGGCGCGTATCGACATGGCGGCGAACAGCCCGGCGTCGGCCTTGCCGGCATCGGCGCCGGCGGCACCCCTCCGTCCGATACAGGTTGTGGCGCAGGGGCCGGAACAGCGCATGAATGTCGTGCTGATCATGATCGAAAGCCTGAGTGCGGAGTTCCTCGGCGTGTTTGGAAGCGAGAAGGGCCTCACACCGAACATGGATCGACTGTCGAAGGAAGGACTGCTGCTCACGAATCTGTATGCGATCGGCACGCGAACGGTGCGTGGCCTCGAGTCGCTGTCAGCCGCCCTGCCGCCGCTGCCCGGGCAATCGATCGTGCGGCGCCAGAACAACGCCAACCTGTTCACGCTCGGGTCGGTGCTGCGAGGCCAGGGGTATGCGACCAAGTTCATCTACGGTGGCTTTGGCTACTTCGACAACATGAACGCGTACTTCGCGGCAAACGATTACGACGTCGTGGATCGTTCGTCGATGCCGAAGGAGAAGGTCGGGTTCGCCAACGTGTGGGGTGTTGCGGACGAGTATCTCCTCAATCGTACACTGGAGGAACTGGACGCCGGCCACGCCGCGGGGAAGCCGATCTTTGCGCATGTCATGACCACGTCGAACCATCGGCCGTACACGTTTCCGGCCGGCCGCATCGATATTCCGTCAAAGACGGGTCGCGACGGGGCGGTGAAGTACACCGACTATGCCATCGGACGTTTCATCGAGCAGGCACGCGCCAAGCCGTGGTTCGACAACACGGTCTTCATCATCATGGCGGATCACTGCGCGAGCAGCGCAGGCAAGGAACGCCTCTCCATTCCCAAGTACCGCATTCCCGCGATCATCCTTGCGCCGAAGCTGGTGAAGCCGGCCCGGTTCGAGCAGATGGCGAGTCAGATCGACATCGCGCCAACGATTCTCGGGCTGCTGCACCTGAGCTATCCGAGTCTCTTCCTGGGGCAGGACCTGCTGCGGCCGGGCCGCACGGAGCAGCGCGCGTTCATCAGCAACTATCAGGAACTCGGTTACCTGCGTGTCGGCGACGACAGTGTGACGCGACTCGTAGTCCTGTCGCCGAAGCAGCGGGCCAATGTGTATCGCGTGGGAAATGACGGTTCGACGCTGACTTACGAAGCGGGCCACGACGCGTTGGTCGACGAGAGTGTCGCGTACTATCAGGGCGCCGATGAGCTCGTGCGCACCGGGGTGTACAGGGCCAAGCCGTCACGTTCCGCGAACTCCGGGCCAACAGCGAGACGGTGACGGGCAGCACGAACGGGTCGCGGTGCGGTCGCCTCTCGACCGTGTCTGATCGCCTACTTCGCCCGTGCTGATTTCGGCACCACGAGACGCTCGGCTGAGTGTGTCTCGCTGAACTTCACCACCTTGGTATAGGTAAGCCCGACGCGTCTTGCCTCGGCGAAGATATCAGTGTCCTTCACGCCGGCCGTTCCCTTTGGATGCACGACCCAGAGTGTGCCGGTCGGCGCGAGTGACGTTGCGATTCCAGAGAGCCTGTCGAGATCGGAGGCAGCGCTGACGCCGACGACGATCATCGCCTCCTGCTTGCCGGCGCGTCCACTGACCGTGACGCCGAGTGACGCCAGTTCTCCGGCGAGATCTCCATCGTTGACTGCCATCACGACGACGCGCGATCCTGCCGTGATGCCCATCTTCTCCAGTCGGGATTTTGGTGCTTCCTGAAGCTTCTTGACGAATCGCGCGGCGTCATCGCCGAGCGTGAGAGCGAGCGATCCGCCGGTGTAATGCACGGTCACCACGCCGGCCTTCGCCGTGGCGCCTGTGACATCACGACGAGGGATCTTTGCTTTCACAGCGCCGCGGAGTATCAGCTCGTCGCTCTCCAGCAGTACCTTCGCCTCGCCGGACTGCGCTGCTTTTCCGGTGGCCCGCAGCGTGACACTGCCTGTCAGTTCCAGTCCCATCTCAGTGCTCCACCGTTGACGAGATGATCCGTGACGGCTCGTCGAGCGTTGCGGCGAGCGACCGATGATACGCTTCGAGCGTGCTCGTAAGCCTGAAGACCGTTCGCGACAGGAACCGGAACAGGGCAGGCTTGACGAATCCGCGTTCCGTGATCGTCAGCTCGGTGCCTGAGCCATCCGGCGTGAGTTGATACTCCCACTGACCGCCGTAGGGCAGGGTCTCGTCCGTGATGCGACTGACCTGTGATTCCATTGGCTTTTGCGCCACCATCTCGTACGTGATGTCGCCGGTGCCCGATGACTCGCGCCAGGCAATCCGGCCGTCGCGTGGCGGCAACATCTCGACGCGCTTGACGTCGGAGCGCCACGACGCAGCCCGCGCGGGATCGCTGATCTTCTCCCACACTCGTGACGGCGACGCCGCGTATCGACCGCGCACTGTCGCCACGTGGTCGCGGGACATGCGACTGCCGATCACGAGTGCCGTCGTAACAAGCACCGCGAGAACGATCACTGCAAGAATCACCCATTTCATCGGCGTGTCCTCCAGGGTGTCACCGGGCGTGGGACTGGTCAGCAGTTCTGTCTCTCTGTCGCGCGCCGGCCGAGGCGACGGCGGCCTGCGAAAGCAACGCCAGTCCGTCGAGCGCCCGGGCGCGGTCTTCCTCAGGCAGCGCGCCAATCATTGCATCAACGAGTTCCGGATCGAGCACTGAATGCGCCGCGCAGACGCGCGCGCCCGCCGGGGTGAGACGCAGATGCACGCGACGCCGATCGACGACGTCCGGTGTGCGCGACACATAACCACGCTTCGCGAGCCGGTCGATCGCGATCGATGTCGTGCTTGGCGTCACGCCGAGATGCTCGGCCAGATCACCCAGCGTGAGCGATTGCACCTCGTCGAGATGGTCGAGGAGCTGCACATGGCGGAGGGAGACGAGGTCGCCGGTCGCCGGGTCGCGTGTATGCCGCCGGTGGCATGCGAAGTAGATCCGGGGATAGTCGCGGAGAACCTGTGCGGTATCGTCGGGGAAGCGCATGCCTCACGCTACCTGTCATACTTTGAATAGTCAAATCAAAAAAGATGCTGGCTCAGCTGTTCAGCCCGCTGGGTCGGCTCGGCGCACCGAGACCGGGGGACCGCGGACGATGTCCTGGCGACGACTACCTTTTCGGCCAGCGCTCTGGGCTCGATCTCACTCTGCGTCGGCAATGCGGATCTCATGACATCTCCCCTGCGACTCGGCATCCTCGGCACGGCGCGCATTGCCGCCAACTTTGCCGCCGACGTCCGGGGATCGAAGCGCGTTGTCGTGACGGCCGTGGCGAGCCGCAGCCCGGATCGCGCACGGGAGTTCGCCCACGCCGCGCTCGTTCCGACAACCTTCGACTCATACGAGGAACTGCTCGACAGTCGTGAGATCGATGCGGTCTACAATCCGCTCCCGAACGGTCTCCACGCGCTCTGGTCGATTCGCGCCGCTGACGCAGGCAAGCACGTCCTCTGCGAGAAACCGCTCGGCGCATCCGTTGCTGAAGTGAACGCCATGTTCGACGCAGCGCGACGGAACGCAGTTCACATCGTCGAGGCGTATCCGTATCGCTCCCAGCCACAAACGCATCTGCTGCAGCGGTTGATCGCCGGTGGGGCGATCGGGCGTGTGCGAATGGTGCAGGCAACGTTCAACTTCCCGCTGTCAGATCGTTCGAACATTCGATTCGATCTCGCGCTCGCCGGCGGCGCGCTGATGGACCTCGGGAGCTACCCGCTGAGCCTCATTCGCATGATCGCAGGTGAGGCGCCGTCGCGCCTGATGGCATCCGGCACGCTTGCTCCCAGCGGCGTCGACACGGCGGCGCTCGTTGCACTCGAGTTTCCCGGTGGGTTGCTGGCGCAGGCGGCGTGCAGCTTCGAGACGGTGGTTCACAGACAGGCTCTCATCCTGGGTGACGACGGCGTGATCGAAACGACATATGCCAATCACACGGACAGAATCCCGCCCGTGATTCGCATTCGGCGAGGCACCGTGCGAGATGCACCGTTCGAGGAACTGCCGTCGCCGGCAGTGAACGGCTTCCTGGCGGAGGCGGACTCGTTCGCCGAGCTGGTGTCGGGCGGCGAGTGGAACGGGATCACGGAGGTCGAGTCCGTTGACGTGGCCGCCATGCTCGATGCAGCGCGGTCGCAGGTGCATGGTGTCGCAGTGTCGTCGTAGGCCACCGGCTGTCGACGGACGCATTGTGTCGGCGGACGCGGACGCACCGGCCAGACAGCCCGCGCCGGAGTTGCACGCGATATCGTTGAGGTACGAGTCTGTTCACTGCGCACGCTGATGTCATGACGAACCGGCCACAGCTTGCTCTATCCCGGATCCCGATGGACGAACGCTTCGCGTCACAGGGCAACGCTCTGGAATCATTCAGCCTCCGACGGCTTGCCTCGCGCGCGCAACGCGGAATTGCCTGGGGACCGGCAGCGACGGCGTGCTGGCTCTCGACGATCCTCGCCGCAGCGCCCCTGACGCTGTCCGCACAGCGTCTTCCGCCACTGCCGCTGCCCGTCACGAACGCAGCCGTCGCAAGCGGCACCATCGACGGCAGCATGTGGGTCTTCTCAGCGCTCGGCATTGACAGCACGAAGCGGTGGTCCGGCATCACGCAGCGTGCCAGCGCCTGGAACTCAGCGTCCGGCGTGTGGCGCGCACTGCCCGACGTACCGGGCCCGGTCGGACGGCTGGCATCAACTGCGCAAGTCGTCCGTGGACGACTCTATCTCTTCGGCGGATACTCGGTCGACTCGGCGGGCGGCGAGAAGTCGATTGCCGCCGTCGACATCTACGATCCGCGCACCAACACGTGGAGCAGGGGCGCCGACACGCCACTTGCAGTCGACGATGCCATCAGTGGCGTCTATCGCGATTCGCTGGTCTACCTCGTGTCAGGATGGCACGACACGGGCAATGTGCAGGCCGTCCAGGTGTACGACGTGGTGCGCGATGCGTGGTTCGATGCAACGCCGATCACCGGACCGGGAGTGTTCGGGCACAGCGGTGGGCTCACCGGCAACACGATCGTGTATGTGGACGGCGCGGTGAAGCAGGATGGAGCGGTGAAGTACCGGCTCGAGCCGCAGGTGTGGGTCGGCACGATCGATACGGCACGGCCGGAGCGCATCTCCTGGGCGCGCGGGCCAACGCATCCCGGACCTGCACTCTACCGCGCCGCGGTCGGCGCGTGCGGGCGCACCATCGTGTTTGCCGGTGGCACGGACAACCCGTACAACTACAACGGGATCGGTTACGACGGCGTGCCCTCACGTGCGTCGAACGCCGTGCTGGCCTTCGATATGCGCAGCAAGCGCTGGAGCAGGTCCGGCACGATGGGAACACCGAGCATGGATCACCGCGGTCTTTCCTTCGTCGGTGCGAGCGGCTGGGCCGTCGGCGGGATGCAGCGCGGTCAGCGTGTGAGTGCCGCCACTGTGCGCGTGCCGGTGGGTCGCTGCCTGCCGTAATCCGCACGACGTTGCCCCGGGTCTGGAAATCACACGCGGAGGCGATGCGTTCAGCGGGTTCGTTGTAGCATGGTTCGTCGCATCACGCGCATGATCACAGCGGGGAAGAGCGTCGCGACGATCGCGGCCATTCGCCACGAAGCGCGACCAAAGATCAGGTCCTGACCGTCGCGCCACGACCGCCACAGCGTCCGGGCAAACACGGCGGGTGCAAGACGCTCACTCCCCGACGTGCGTCGCGGACTCGCACGTCGCGCCTGATCGGTATCAACGGGACCGGGCCACACCACGCCGACTCGCATGCGTGTCGATGTGCGCAGGGAGAGCGCAAATCGAGACACGAGCGCCTTTGTCGAACCATAGGTTGCCGATCCGGGGTATCCGAACTGCGCCGCCAGACTGGACACGACCAGCAGCCAGCGTTGCGGCTCCGCGCTCCACAGCCTGACGTGACGAAGCGAGAGCATGACGACTGATTCGGCGTTCGTCGCGAGCATCTCGACGATCTCGTCCTGCGGCATGTCGACAAATCGGCCGGCGTGATTGACGCCGGCGTTGAGGACCAGGCCAACGGTGTCGAGTGGCGCGTTCCTCCAGTCGCGAACATCCACGACGCTCGTGTGATGGCCGGATGTCCTCGCCCACCCGTGTGTCACCAGGCCATCACGGGCAATCTCCGACTGCAGGGCGGCTCCGATCCCTTGTGAGGCTCCTGTGATAACCACAGGCCCGCCTGGAGTACTTCGGGAACGACCCGGTACGGGAATCAGTTCGATGAGATCCCGCACCTGATGTGCGAGCGGGATGATCCGTTCCCACTGGCGCAGGTAGCACACTCCGCGGCGACCGATCGCTGCGAGCAGTCGCCGCGCTGCGACGTCCGGCGCGAGCGCGTTCCGCACGGGGAACGGTACGCCGCTCCGCGCGTGGAACGCTGTCCGCATCGCGCCAGGCCGCACGATCGTCACGGCGATCGCGGGCGACTCTGCCTGAAGCGATGTTGCAAAGTGCTCCAGTGCTGCCTTCGTGGCGGAGTAGAGACTGTAATACGGGTTTCGCGATGCGGCCACGACGCTGGAGACGACAACGAGTGATCCGCCGCGAGCTTCGATGCTCCGGCCCCAGGCATGTGTGAGGAGTACCGGTGCGAAGAGATTCACGCGCATCGTCGTCAGCGCCTCGGAGTCAGTGATGTCCGAGAGGGAGGCGTAGTACGCGCTGCCGGCGCAATGAATCAGGCACGAAACATCAGGATACGCGTCGCCGAGTTGTCGGATCGACGTGGCGATCCGGTCGTGGGCAAGATCGAGCGCGACGTACGCATCATTCGCGCCGAGCGGAAGCTCGTCGACCGTGTCTGACGGATGTACCAGCCACAGCACCCGCCTGCCGCTGCGCGAGAGTTGCGCCGCAACTTCCCGCCCCAGTCCGCCGGAAGCACCGGTCACCACGGTCCACGGGTTCAAGAGCGCGCCCGCAGTACGTGGCGTGTGATCATCGATCGTTGAACCTTGCGGAGACGGAGAAGTACCGTCCCGGCCCAACGGGATCGAGCCGGTAGCAGACGCCGACTGTGATCGTGCCGACCGCGAGCGCGGAGAGCAGGGAGCGAACGATCACGGTACCCGCGACAGGTGTGCTCATCAGGATCATCGCGGGAACGAAGAAGAGGCACAGCACGAATCCCGAGAAACGCAGCGCCCGCTCGAGGAACGGCGACTCGCAGCGAGCGATCTTCTCGTGTACGACCACGGACAGGGCGCCGACCCAGAGCGCCCAGCACACCTCCCTGAGGTCCGGGCGGCCTGCGAAGCTCCACATCAGCAGCAGGAGCGCCGTGGCGGAGATCGCGGTTCCAGCCAGCATCTTCGGCGACAGCAGGGCGCGATTCATGGCAGAAGGCAGGTCAGGGTGGAGTGGCGGTCGCGGTGGAATCGCCGGACGGCGGCTCCCCATCTATCATACGGTGCGGACGGATTGGTGGATGTTGCACGTTGCAGGCAGACCTCGCGGCCGCGCGGTCACTCGTGCAGTTGATGCACCTGACCGGATCCATCCCGCCAGCCCCTGCTCAACGAGTCAATGATGCGTGCTGCCCTCCTTGTGTTTGTCGTCGCTCAGTCGCTACAGGCGCAGCCCGCGCGCCCGACCCTGATCGAACCAGCGTTGTCTCCCGACGGACGCGAGATCGTGTTCTCCTCTGGCGGAGACCTCTGGACGGTACCGGCAGCTGGCGGCGACGCGCGACTGATCGTCTCGCATCCGGCAACGGAGACGCGACCCCTCTGGTCGCCTGACGGTACGCGCCTCGCGTTCGTGAGCACGCGATCCGGCAACGGCGATGTCTATGTGCTGACGCTCGCCAGCGGCGCGCTCCAGCGCATCACATTCGACGACGGCCTCGATCAGCTCGGTGCGTGGTCGCGCGACGGCCAGTGGCTCTGGTTTCACTCCTCCAGCCGCGACATCGCCGGAATGCATGACGTCTATCGTGTGCCCAGTGGCGGTGGCACGCCGATGATCGTCGCCGGCGATCGATACGCCAGCGAGTACTGGCCTGCACCGTCGCGCGATGGTCGCACGATCGCCATCACCGCACGTGGAACCACGTCTGCGCAGTGGTGGCGTCGGGGACACTCGCATCTCGACGAGAGTGAGCTGTGGCTTGTCTCCGTCGACGCAAGCACACCGAAGTACACGCCTCTCAGCACCGGCAGCGACGGCAAGGATCAGTGGCCGATGTGGAGTGCCGACGAGCGATCGCTGTTCTACGTGCGCGACACGGCCGGCGTGGAGAACATCTGGAGTCGGCCCGTCAGCGGCGGAGCACCGCGCCGTCTGACGAATTTCCGTGATGGGCGCGTGCTGTGGCCCTCGATCGCGGCGGACGGAAGCAGCATCGTCTTCGAGCGCGAGTTCGAGGTGTGGCGCTACGATGTGGCAACGAATCAGGCGCGTGTCGTGCCGATCACGCTGCGCGGAGCACCGGCGGTGTCGGATGTCGAGCGGGTGTCGTTGAGCAGCGGTGCCGGGCAGCTCGCGCTTTCGCCCGACGGGAAGAAGGTCGCGTTCGTGGCCCGTGGCGACGTCTGGGTGACCGGAACGAAGGAGGGCGGCGACGCGGTCCGGGTCTCGGCGAACGCCGGGCCTGACGCCCAACCGATCTGGCTCTCGGACAGCAGGCGAATCGTCTACAGCAGCAAGCGCGGCGAGGAATGGCGACTTGTGCGATCTGACGCGATCTCCCGCGAGGAAGTCGTCCTCACGCGCGGCGGTGTCGATGTCGGGCCGACCCTCTCGCGCGACGGACGTCGGATCGCGTATCAGCACGACGGCAGCAGCATTCGCGTCATCGACATCGACGGCACCAACGATCGCCAGGTGGCGACGGGAAACTTCGGACGGCCGCCATTCGCCAGATCGCGCGAGCTCTCATGGTCGCCGGACAACGCGTGGATCGCATTTCTCAGCACGGAGGATCGCGGATTCACGAATGTGTACGTCGTGCCGAGTGCGGGCGGCGAACGCCGTGCCGTGAGCTTTCTGGGGAATGCGTTCGCCGGCTCGGTGGTCTGGAGCAGCGACGGGAAGTTCCTGCTCTACGACACGAGTCAGCGCACGGAGCAGACGTCGCTCGTGCGCGTGGACCTCGTGCCTCGCACGCCGCGTTTCCGTGAAGATCAGTTCCGCGACCTGTTCGCCACGCCGCCAGCGCGCGACACGACTCGCCAGGCGACGCAGCGTGACACGTCGGTGCGTGACACCGCGAGAACGCGTGCGACACCAGCCCGCCGGACGGAAATCGTGTGGGACGGCCTCAGGCAGCGCGCGAGCGTCGTGCTGACAGGCTTCGCGCTGGGCGATCTTGCTCCCGATGGCAAGAGTGTCATTCTCCAGGGGCAGTTTGCGGGGCCGCCGAGTCTGTACAGCTACTCGATCGATCCGCTTGCCACTGAGCCCGCCGTGCCACGTCAGCTGACGACGACACCGGGCGGAAAAGCGAGTGTGCAGTTGTCCGCCGACGGGAAGGACATCTGGTTCACCGAAGCCGGTCGGCTCACCGCGATCCAGGTCGAGTCACGCGTGGCACGCACGGTCCCGTTCCGCGCTGACCTCGATGTTGACCCGGTTACGGAGCGGCAGGCCGCATTCGAGGAAGGGTGGGCGTATCAGCGTGACGGCTTCTACGATCCCGCGATGCACGGGGCGAACTGGGATGCCGTGCGGCAGCGGCTTGCACCGCAGATCGCGGGTTCGCGAACGGGGGACGAGTTCCGGCGCCTGATGAACCTGATGGTGGGCGAATTGAATGCATCACACTCCGGTGCCAGCGCGCCGGCGCCGCAGGCCCCGTTCACCGGCAGGATCGGCGCGCGCTTCAATCGGGCGTCGTACGATGCCGGCGGACGGTATGTGCTGAGTGAGATCGTCGCCCAGTCGCCGCTTGCCACAGGGACCGACGCCAGGGTTGGCGAGGCAATCGTCGCCATCAATGGGGCGCGCCTTTCGCGTCAGACGAACGTCGACTCACTGCTCGCCTACACGACGGACAAGCAGGTCACCGTGCGCATCGCAACGCCGGCCGGCGTCGAGCGTGACGTGACGGTTCGACCCGTCCACGCCGGAACGGAAAAAGGGCTGCTGTATCGGCAGTGGGTTGAGGAACGCCGCGCCTACGTGGCGAAAGCCAGCAACAATCGCCTCGGCTACGTCCATCTCTTCGACATGGGGGAGGGCTCGCTCGATCAGCTGTTCCTCGATCTCGACGCGGAGAACCAGGGCAGGGACGGGATCGTCGTCGACGTGCGAAACAACAACGGCGGCTTCGTAAACGCATACGCGCTCGATGTCTTCGCCCGTCGGCCGTACATGACGATGACAGCGCGCAACAAGCCGGCAGCCCCGGCACGACTGCAGCTCGGGCAGCGTTCGTTCGATCGGCCTGCGGTCCTCGTGACGAACCAACACTCGCTCTCGGATGCAGAAGACTTCGCAGAAGGCTGGCGCACGCTGGGCCTGGGACCGGTGATCGGCGAACCGACCGCTGGCTGGATCATCTACACGTCGGGTGCGCAGCTCGTGGATGGTACGGCGCTGCGGATGCCATTCATCCGGATTCAGGGTGCCGATGGCAAGGACATGGAACTCGTGCCGCGGCGCGTGGACAAGCTGGTCGTGCGGCCGGTCGGCGAGGCGTACAGCGGTCGGGATTCGCAACTCGACGCAGCCGTTGCCGAACTGCTGGCTCGATTGCGATAGCGATGCAGCCCTGAAGCAGCACGCTGATTCTCAGCAGATTTCTCCCCCTACATCACTCGCCGGAACATGCGCCGACTCCTGCTGATCTCATTCTGCGCGATGCCAACGATGGCGTCGGCGCAGTCGTTCGATTTCTCGATTCGCGGCATGATGCGCGGTCCGGAGTTGTACGGACGTGAACCGGCGAACGTGCGCTGGAGTGGCGATGGTCAGTACATCTACTTCAGTTGGCTCCCGGCCGGCAGTGACTGGCGCAATCCACTCGTTCCATTCCGCGTCCGCGCAGCCGCCGGGGCGAAACCGGAGGCCGTGAGCATCGCGCACATGGATTCGGTGGGGCCATCCCTGGCGGTCGGCGTAGTGTCACCAGACCGGACGCGGCGGCTGATCGAACATCGTGGCGACGTATTCGTTGCCGACGCGAGGGGAGCGCGCGTGCGCCAGCTCACGTCCACGGTCGCGGCGGAGTCGGACGCTCAGTGGTCGCCCGATGGCACGCGTGTGCTGTTCAATCGCGATGGCAATGCGTGGTCGATCGGGCTTGCAGAAGGGTTCGAGCGTCAACTGACCGATGTGCGCGACGCAGACCGTGTCGGCGGTGCGGGCAACAGAACCATCTCGGCTCGCCGCGGCACCGCCGCGAACGACACGGCGCAACGTGGAGCGATGGAACGCGATCAGCGCCAGCTTTTGGCGACCATTCGCGATGACGCCCGCTCCGACTCGATCAGGCGCGCTGACTCGACCGCGCGCACGCCTGTCGGACCCAAGGCGGTCACGCTGCTTCCGGGTGAACGAATCGCACAGCTCACCGTCAGTCCCGCCGGGACCGCAGCACTCTTCACCACGACGACGGCACCGGCAGATCTGCGGAACGCCATCGTCCCGAATTACGTCACCTCCACCGGGTACACGGAGGACCTGCCCAGCCGCAGCAAGGTTGGCGACGAGCAGCCAGTCGTGCGGGTTGGTTTTCAGGTGCTGCCGCGCGGTGATGTTCGCTGGATCCGTACCCTCGCGAGCGACTCACTGATCGCGGGCGCGTCAGTGGTGGCATGGAACGAGGCCGGGACACAGGCGCTGATCGCTGCATCGAGTCGCAACTTCAAGACGCGACAACTCTCGACGATCGATGCGGCGACGGGTGCAGTGGTGTCGATTGACGTGCTGACGGACACCGCGTGGGTTGGCGGGCCGTGTGGCGCCCGGTGCGCTGGCTTCTACGACGGCGGCAAGCGTGTGTATTGGGTGGGGGAGACGACGGGATGGGCGCAATTGTGGTCGGCTGCCGCTGACGGCACCGACAAACGCCAGCTCACCGACGGCACGTTCGAGATATATGACGTCCGACTGTCCGCCGACGGCCAAACGTTCCTCTTCCATTCGAGCGAGGTCTCGCCGTTCGATCGTGACCTCTGGAGCATGCGCATCAGCGGGGGACCACGCACGAAGCTCACGCCGCAGGCTGGCGGACATCAGGTTGTCCTGTCGCCGGACGAGATGTGGATGGCGGACGTGTATTCAACTACGAACCGACCGCCGGAGCTGTTCCTGGCGCGGCGCGGTGCAACCGCCATGCCCGCGCCTCTGACAGTGTCGCCGACGCCTGAGTTTCTCGCCTACAACTGGAAGGATCCGGAGATCGTGATGTTGCCGGCGTCGGACGGCGTCAAGGTGCCGGCGCACATCTATCGGCCAGCCGACTTCGGTGCAAAACCGAATGGCGCGGCGGTCATCTTCGTGCATGGTGCCGGCTACATGCACAACGTCCATCACTACTGGAAAAGCTCGTATCCGCGCGAGTACATGTTCAACCACTTGTTGGCGGCCCGGGGATACGTCGTGCTCGACATCGACTACCGGGCCAGCGCGGGATACGGTCGCGACTGGCGTACGGCCATCTACCGCTTCATGGGTGGCCGGGACCTGCAGGATCAGGTCGACGGGTCGAAGTATCTGGCGTCAACGTTCGGGATCGACCCGGAACGGATCGGCATGTACGGCGGGAGCTATGGCGGATTCATGACGCTGATGGCGCTCTTCACCGAACCGGCACACTTCGGGTCCGGCGCGGCGTTGCGCTCCGTCACCGACTGGGCGCACTACAATCACCAGTACACCGGTCAGATCCTCAACCTGCCGCAGCAGGATACGATCGCGTATCACCGCTCCTCACCGATCTTCCATGCGGAGCGTCTCGAAGACCCGTTGCTGATGCTGCATGGCATGGTGGACCGCAATGTGCATTTCCAGGACATCGTTCGTCTCACGCAGCGACTGATCGAACTGGGCAAGGAGGACTGGGACCTGGCGGTCTTTCCGGTGGAGGACCACAGCTTCACGCGGCCCGCCAGCTGGACCGACGAGTATCGCCGGATCTTCGAGCACTTCGAGCGGACGATCGGGCCGAACGGCAGCAAGGCGCAGCGTAACTCACGGTGAACACGCTGCGTCGCGTGCGAGATCGGGCTGCCGGAGTGACTGCACCTTCTCAAATCGTTGACATGTGCGCAACGAGTTGGTCGAGCGCAGTGCTCCATCCGCCGTGGAAGCCCATCTCTTCGTGCTTCACGCGCGTGTCCACGTCGCGATGCCTCGCCATCGCGGTGTACTTCGTACCGTTCCCGTGTGATTCGAAACGGATGATACCGGTCATGAACGGCTCTGCAGCAGGTCGATAGCCAGGCAGGAGTGCGTCGGTCCAGACCAGCAGTTCCTTCGGCACCACATCAAGATAGATGCCGTTGTTGGGGAAGAGCGCGCCCTCCGGTGATCGAAAGACGGTGCGGAAGATGCCGCCGGGTCGTAAGTCGAGCTCGCACTCCGCGACACCCCACGGTTTCGGGCAGAACCACTCCATCAGATGCTTCGGCTCCGTCCAGGCGGCCCACACCAGGTCGCGGGGCACGTCGATCACGCGCTCGAGTACGAGGTCGAGTGCCGGATCAGGGGTCATCCAGTCGGTGTCGCTCACGAGCGCTCCTTGTGAAGGCGTGTGACGTATGAATCCAGTTGGTTCAGGCGGTCTTCCCACATGCTGCGTTGTGTTCGCATCCAGTCCTCGACGTGACGCAGGCGTGCGGCCGAGATCTCGTACGTGCGTACGCGCCCCACTTTCGCCGAGCGCACCAGACCGCTCCGTTCCAGGACACCGAGGTGCTGCACGAACGACGGGAGCGCCATGTCGAAGGGCGCTGCCAGCTCACTGACCGACGCGGGGCCCCGACTCAGCCGCTCCACGACGCGTCGGCGCGTAGGGTCGGCAAGTGCCCGGAAGGCCGAGTCGATTCCAGCGGCGGTGATCATGTGTCGACGATACGGCATTGCAACAGTTAGGTCAAGGCCTAAGTAAGTGAGTGTGGCAGGACTTGGCGCCGACGCGGCAGCGCCCAGCCTCCCATACTGACCACGCGAGGGCGCCTCAGACTCGAGAAGCACGGGTAGTTTGTGCGGTGAGCTCGAGAGGCGGCCAATGCCGACAGTTGCGATTTCCGCCGGCTGCTTGTGCGGGTCTCTGAGTGAAACACGCCGCCTTGAACCGGGGAAGGGCATGTGGTGACTGACCTGCTCGGACCATTCCTCCGCGCGCAGCGCGCGATCATCGTCGATGGCGCGCTGGCGACTGAGCTCGAGCGCCGCGGCGCGGATCTCTCGGATCCACTCTGGTCGGCGCGCATGCTCATCGAGAACCCCTCGCTGATCCGCGACGTGCACGCCGCGTACTTCAGAGCCGGCGCAGACGTTGCGATCACGGCGACGTACCAGGCGAGCTTCGACGGGTTCGCGCGCGCAGGAATCGGCACGACGGA
Organism: Gemmatimonadaceae bacterium; assembly: GCA_031373905.1. Classification (GTDB taxonomy): domain Bacteria; phylum Gemmatimonadota; class Gemmatimonadetes; order Gemmatimonadales; family Gemmatimonadaceae; genus JACMLX01. The sequence continues at coordinate 15,210 of JANMNM010000263.1, forward strand.
TGCCGTGGCACTCATGCAGCGAGCGGTGCAACTGGCGCGCGAGGCGCGTGATGAATTCTGGGAAGAGCCTGTCAATCGGACCGGCCGGCAATTCCCGCTCATCGCGGCGTCGGTCGGGCCGTATGGTGCGTCGCTGGCCGACGGCTCAGAGTATCGTGGCGACTACGCGCTCGATGAGCAGCAGCTCTGTGACTGGCACGAAGCCAGGTTCGATGTGCTCGCCGCGAGTGGTGCGGATCTTCTTGCGTGCGAGACGATTCCGTGCGCCTCGGAGGTTCGCGCGCTCCTGCGTCTCCTGCGTCGCCATCCAACCATGGCGGCGTGGATCACCGTCTCGGCGCGCGATGGTCTGCACCTCTCGAGCGGGGAGCGGTTCAGGAACGTCGTCACACACGTTGCGCAGGACCCACAGGTGCTCGCCGTCGGTGTCAACTGCACGGTGCCCTCGCACATCACGTCGCTGATTCAGGAGGCGCGCCGCGTGACGACGCTGCCCATCATCGTCTATCCGAACAGCGGCGACGTCTGGAATGCGGAAACGCGGTGCTGGGTGCAGCGTGCCGGGGCGTTTGATCTCGTTGCCTCGGCCCGGGACTGGCTTGCTGCCGGCGCGTCAGCCGTCGGAGGATGCTGTGGCACATCTCCTTCCGAGATCGCCGCGCTGTCGGGATGGATACGGAGCGAGGCGTAGCCATAGCGTCAGGGCGTCAGCAGTGCGCGTGTGTCGTCCGTCAGCGAGGCGACCGCACTCTCCAGCTCATGCCCGCGAACAGCATACGATTGTCCACGCCTGGATTCTCCCACGCCGTGAGCCCATTCGAGATGTGCTTCATGCGCAAGCCGACGTGCACCCAGCGATCACGCCCCGCGTTGATCAACACGGCGCCGTCCATCTCGGCCGAGAACGCGCGATTGCGGCTGCCGGCGACTGGAACGTGCGTCGAGAAGCGCGCGATGCCGGCACCGACGCCGAGTTGGAGGCGCACTCGCCTCGAGACGTCAGCCGCGACATCGAGCCCGATCGGCACGAGCCCGAATCCGTACGCATTCGTTGAGCCACCAAGGACGTACGTGGTTGTCTCTGCGGTCCTCAGCTCCTCGTAGCGCTCGACGCCGCCGAGTCGAATGATCGGCAGCAGTTGCGCGGAATAACGCAGCCGGACGCGACCCAGCCGGAGCAGGTCGGTCGTTGCCCGAAGCGCCACCGCAGACTGTGTGACGCCGGATGTCTGTCCGCCGAAGAAGATGTCCGGAGCTGACGAACCCGCACTCTGCATCACCTGCACGCCCAGATCCCAGCTGCCGATCGTCTGCGCATCAAGCGTGTTGCTGAAGATGAACGCAACACTGACGAGGAGTGCACTCTTCACCATGTCCACGTCGCCACCATCGTGAGGAGCTGCTGAAACGAAGGACCGGCTGCGCCGACGGGACCCTCCGAGAAGACTCTGATATTCACCTTGCGACCGGTCGGCGAGGTTGCAATGACGGCCATGTCGCTGAGGGGCGTGCTGACAAGTGAACGCCCGCTCGAATCAAACATCGGGATCAGCGTCAGGCGGATTGTTGCCGGTCTACCGCTCAGCGTTGTGTTGCACCAGCGATCATACGATGCGACGGACGTGAGGGACGAACCAGACGGCGATCCGCTCCGGACGCCGACGGGTCCACCGAAAAACAGGAGGTTTTGCCGAACGGCGAAGTAGTCATCAAACGCGATGACGATGAATCCCAGATTCGATATACGGTAGGCCGCGCCAGGTATCGGACCAAAGCTTGCAACGGAAACGCCAAACGTCTGTGGCACTCCGATCGTCGCGCCGATCTCCGGTAACGGCTGACCGGCCGTTGGCGTTGCAGCAGGAGTGAGTTTCGGGCACGAATCACTCGTGAGCCTGTCCGAGAGCGACGGGCTTGGCCCGAGGGCACCCGAGACCAACGCAAGAAAGTCCGGTTTCTGGCCCACCGAGGTCGGGTCGGTGCACCCCGCGGCCGCACATCCGAGGGTGGCGCAACCCACTGCGAGCTTTCGCCTCAGCACGCGCGTGAAGGTCTGCAGGCGTCGTTGGGACATCATCACGGGCTTCTCTCCACACCAGGTGATTCCGGAGCCTCCGCGGGACCCCGATCGCGAAACGTAAACACAGGGTCACGAAAGGTTCCGGCTGGTGGCAGGTGCGGTTGGGCGCGGGCACGTGGGCTTTCGAAAGTACTAGCTTGACTGCGCGTCGGAGGAGGACGGTCCGGCGCATGAATCCCTTGCTCCGGGCCGCCCCGGGGAGCGCAGTCGATGCGGCACACAGTGGTCGGCGCCTCGCTGGTCGTGGCATGCCTTGGTTCTCTTGCCGGCTGTGCCACGATGCGCGCATCGTCACCCGCACCGAGCGCCTCACGGCTGGCCATCATCTCGGCGTTCGACGCCGAACTGACGCGGCTGCGCGCGGCGGCCAACGTGACCGGCACTCGCGTCATCAATGGACGCACGCACTACATCGGCACGCTCGAGGGCCATGACGTGGTGCTGATGCTGAGTGGCTTCAGCATGGTGAATGCCGCGATGACGACGCAGACGCTGCTCGACAACTTCCGAATCAGCGGCATCGTGTTCTCTGGCATCGCCGGCGGCGTCAACCCCGGGCTGCAAGTCGGCGACGTGACGGTGCCTGCGCAGTGGGGCAACTATCAGGAGAGTGTGTTCGCACGCGAAAGACCCGGCGGCTGGGATGCTGGCGGCATGGCGGGCGAGTTCGCGAACTTCGGCATGATGTTTCCGCGCGGCACGTCCATTTCCGTGATTGGTGCGCGCCCTGACTCGCTGGCGCGCCGGTTCTGGTTCGCTGCTGATTCGAGCGCGCTGTCCACCGCGCGCCGTGTGGCGGGTACGGTGACGCTCGCGCGTTGCACGGCAGCCGGATCGTGCCTCGGCCACACCCCGCGCGTGGTCGTGGGCGGCAACGGAGTCAGCGGCCCGACATTCGTCGACAACGCCGCGTATCGTGAGTGGGTCTGGAAGACCTTCACCGCCGATGCGCTCGACATGGAGACGGCGGCCGTCGCACTCGTCGCGTATCAGAACCAGGTGCCGTTCATTGCGTTCCGCTCATTGTCTGATCTCGCCGGTGGCGGCGCCGGGCAGAACGAAGTGCAGACCTTCGGTCGTCTTGCTGCCGACAACTCGGCCGCGATCGTCCTCGCCTACCTGAAGGCACTGCGGTAGCACCGTTTCATCCACACCACAGGACGTCGATGCACCGCTATTTCGACTTTGCAGACAAGGGTACCAGCTATCGGCAGGAGACCGTCGCCGGCATCACGACGTTCCTCACCATGGCATACATCATCGTCGTGAACCCCGCGATTCTCGAAGCAGCGGGAATTCCACGGGCAGCGTCGATCACTGCGACCATCATCTCGGCGGCGTTCGGCACGCTGGTGATGGGCGTGTATGCGAAGCGCCCATTCGCCATCGCGCCATACATGGGCGAGAATGCGTTCATCGCCTTCACGGTGGTGAAGGGGATGGGGTTTTCGTGGCAGACGGCACTCGGCGCGATCTTCCTTGCCGGAGTCCTGTTCACGGTCCTCACGGTGTTCAAGGTCCGAAGCTGGCTGGCGAATGCGATTCCCGCCTCTCTGAAACACAGCTTCGCTGTCGGGATCGGCCTCTTCCTCACGTTCATCGGGCTGAATGAACTGGGCATTGTGGCGCTTGGTGTTCCCGGGTCGCCGGTGGCACTGGGCAACCTCTCCAGTCCGGCTACACTGCTTGGCATCGTCGGCTTCCTGACTACCGCGTGGCTGCTCGTGAAGCGACGGAATGGCGCGCTGATTGCCGGCATTCTCGTCACGACCGTGCTGTCGTTCGCGTTCGGCATCACGCCGGTGCCTGCGCACTTCGTGAGTTTGCCACCAAGCCTGACTCCAATCCTCGGTCAGCTTGATATCGCGGGCGCACTCACGCTGAAGGCACTCCCGGTCGTGCTGATCATCTTCGTGCTCGCCTTCGTGGATACGATCGGCACGCTGCTCGGGTTGTCTGCCAGGGCCGGGCTGCTCGACGCGCACGGCAACCTGCCCGACATCGAGAAGCCGATGCTCGCAGACGCGCTGGCGAACCTCGTGGCGCCATTCGTCGGCACCACGACGAGCGGTGCGTTCGTTGAATCAGCGGCCGGAATTGAAGAAGGCGGGCGCACTGGTTTCACGGCGCTCGTGGTGGCCGGATTGTTTCTGCTCTCATTGTTCTTCGCGCCTGTCTTCACGATGATTCCGCCGCACGCGTATGGCATCGCGCTGATCGCGATCGGCATCCTGATGGTGGGCCCGATCCGCGAAATCGATTTCAATGACTACACCGAGCTGATACCCGCATTTCTCACCATCGTGCTGATCAGCTTCACGTACAACATTGGTGTCGGGATGACGGCAGGCCTGCTGGTGTACCCGGTGCTGAAGGTGCTGACCGGACGCGCGCGCGAGGTGCCGGCGCCGCTCTGGCTCCTCGCGGGAATGTCGCTGGTGTTCTTCCTCGTGTATCCGTATCGCTGAACTCCGCCCGGGATGCCGCGGGCCGGTTGCTGACAGCGGAGCGAGTGTCGATGGTCGACCTCAACGCTACCGCAGCGGCGTCAGCTTGCGTTCCAGGTACTCAGTGATCGCGGTGTTGACGCGTCGCTGATTCGCAAACTGCATGAAGTGATGTGTATCGTCAACGATGGTGATCACTTCGTGTTCCACGCCCTGTGCGCGCAGGCGCTGCACCAGGTCCACGGTCTGACTGAACCGCACGTTGCGGTCATCGTCGCCGTGAATCAGCAGGACCGGCGAGCGCCAGGTCCTGACGGCACTCACGGGCGACGATGCCCAGACGATTGCTGCCAGCGAGTCGATGCGTGCGGCAGGGCGCTCGAATCGCCAGCCAGCGCCGCCGAGGCGAGCGAAGCCTTCGCTCGTCATGTCGTGCACACCGTGAATATCGACGCCCGCAGCAAACAGGTCGGAGTTCCGTCCAAGCGCCAGCGCGGTCAGGTAGCCGCCGTAGCTGCCGCCGTAGATCCCGATGCGCGACTGATCCACATTCGGCTGGGCAAGGAGCCACGCCGCCGCGCCCTGAACATCGAGGTATTCCGATGCACCTGCGGCCCCGGCGCGGGCCGGCCACTGGAAATCATGTCCGTAGCCGATGCCAAGGCGATAGTTGATGGAGAGCACGAGGAATCCGCGACTGGCGAGATACTGATTCATCGCGTACGCGTTCCAGTAGTAGTCACCGTAGTGCCAGCCGAGCAGCATCTGCCGCGGAGGGCCGCCGTGCACGTACACGATCGCCGCCTTCCGCGCCGGGCCGCCCGCCGGAGGTGCGAACAGTTGCGCGTGGACGGTCTGGCCATCAGGCGACGTGTAGACCACCAGCGTTGGCACCACAAGCGAGGCTGTTGGAAAGTCGGATGGGACCTGCGCCTCACCGAACCATCGCCGCGGCGTCGTCGCGGCTGGCGGTGCATCGCCCGGCGCATCCAGCAGGAACGGTACGGGCGCGCGCTGCGCACCGCCGCCGATCGCCGCGATCCGCCCGCTCGGCAGCGATACCGGCGTCCACTCGACACCCACGCCGGGCGTGAGGACTGCTGGTGCCGGGCGATCGACGGGAACGCGTATCACGTGGCGACGATCGATGTCACCCGGCGTGGTGCCAAGATTGCCGGCGTACAGCAGATAGCGACCATCAGCGGAAAGCGTGATGTGCTCTGCCATGTGATCCCCAGGCGTGAGCAGCACCGGCGCGTCTGTGCCCCGTGCCGTCATCGACCACAGGTGTGGCCAACCATCATGATACGAGAGAAATGCGAGACGATCGCCCGCCGTCCAGTGCAGGTTCACGCCGCCATCCGTCGATGGCACGCCGCCGCGCACCGTCAACTCGCTGGCCCATCGTTGTGTTGCGACACCCGTGACGGCATCCGCAACCCAGAGACTCCATGGCGACGCCTGCCGTTCGAGCGTCGCGTCCGGCGGACCGCCTGCGCCTGCCCGACGTGCGAACGCGAGCCAGCGTCCGTCAGCGGACCACCTCGGTGACCAGTCACGGTTCGTCGTCGGCGCGACGTACATGATCGGTGTGCGGTCGTCGGTGTAGATGCCGATGAACGCGTGGTCGCCGCGCCCCGACACGAATGCGAGACGCGAACCGTCAGGCGAGAATTGCGCATCACTCGCAACACCGCGCTGTTCGAACAGCTTGCGCGCCGGTGCGGAACCGTCGATCGGCGCCTGCCAGAGCTGGCGACCACGCTCGAAGACCACCACGTCGCCCCGTGGCGAGATGACGGGATTGATGCCCTCTCCAAGCGAGACCGGCGTACCGCCTGCAAACGCGACCGACCAGATCCCCGTCTTCGGCGGATTCGGCATCGCTGCGGGATTCACCGTCAGCTCATCATCGAAGTTCGAGCTGAAGTCGCCGCCGCGCACATACACCACGCGAGTTCCATCTCGCGACAATTGCACCGCAGTGATGGCCTGTCCGTCGTCTGCATCGTAGGTCGTGAGCCGCCGCGGTGCGAACGCGGGCGCATCTGCCACCCACACGTTGCGCAGTCCGCGCTCGTTGAGCGACCACGCGAGGCGCTCGCTCGAGGCGGCGGCGGTGAGATCGGTTGGGTACGGTGCGCTCATCACCGCGTCGAGTGAGAACGGTCCCGCGCGAGGTGTGCTGACCGCTGCGCGTTGAGCCGTCAGCGCAAGCGGCAGAAGGAGCAATGCCGGGATGGCACTGCGGCGCGGCGTGCGTGTGTGCAGCATCAACGGGGCTCCGGCGTGCAGGAACGAAGGGCGTGATGGCGCCAATGGTATCGCGCGTACACGTCGGGCGCGACCGCCTCAGGTGCGGTCGCGCCTCGGAAGCCCGCTGAACGAGTGTCGAGGAACTCCGGAAACATCGCCTCCGTTCTGTCGGCCTGTGCGCGCGCTGACCTGGCCAACGTCAGGCGGCGCTGCGTCAGGGCATTCCCCCCACCACAAACTCAGTTCAAGGCCAACAGTGCGGGCCGGGCGAGTGCTGCGGTCGACCCGTACGTCGTCTCAGTTGGTGCTTTCTTGTGGCACCCGGTGAGGCACAGCGCGACGGCGGCAAGAACGAGCAGTGAACGACGCATGACAGGCTCCGCGAAACGAGAGAATTGGTGCAGCGCGAAGCAGTGTCGCTCGCGCCAACGTGCGCGTGAGAGACGCAGGGTCGTCACCCGCAGTCTCACGGCACGGCACGCCGGTTCACGTGCGCCTCGACGTAGCGGACGCAGCCGTGGATGTCATCGGCCATCCTGCGTGCGAGAGCCGTCGTCCGTGTTGGGGCTGACCCTCTCGCTCAGGGCTGTGGCTGCAGCGCACACGCCACCGTCCCGGTTGCGTACCACTTCGCGGCTCGGACCAGCGGCAGGTTCCGGCTGCGCCAGTCACCCACGGCCTCGCCGACTGCGCGCGTGCGCCGTGTCCATCGCTGACGGAGCGCGGGCTCGAGTGCGCTGCAGTCGGCGGGCGAGAGAGCTGGTGCCGCTCGCAACAGCGCGGGCAGTGCATCGGCCGACAGCGTTGCATGATACGCGACATCGAAGGCGTGTCCCCGTGCCGCGCGCGCAGCGTTCACGCGTACCACCAGCGCTTCGGGATTCACGACATTGAGCGCGGCAACCCACGCCACGAGGACTCCGATTGTGGCCGGTCCAAGTGCATGTGTCCTGGCGCGCAGCGTGGTGGCGCCGAACGTCGCCAGCAACGCGAAGACGAGGACGATCGCCGCCGTCGCGAACGTCCGGTCTGCACTCAGGCCGAACTCGTTCACGTAGAGCCAGATGCGGGTGACGGCCGAGACGAGCAGCATTGCAACGAGGCCGATCAGGACCGTGCCTGCGGCGCGGTACCTGCGCACCCCCGCTGCGTCCTCGCTCGACATGAGCCACTCGGCGACCACCAGCGTTCCCAGCACGACGACTGACGCAACGATGAGCTGGAAGAAGCCCTCACGGGCGTAGACCGCGACGGACAGATTTTGCGTCTCGCGAAGAAAAGTGGCGCCGCCAAACAACACACGCGCCTGTGTGGCGACAAAGAGCGTGAGCAGCGCGATGAGCGCGTAGAGCCCGACGGCTACGCTGGTGAAGGCCAGATGAGGTGAGCGGATGTCGCGCACGGGCAGGTCAATGGCGTCGCCCAGTCCCGCGCGCAGCCAACCTGCGGCCGGCCAGGCCAGAGCCAAGGCCACGGCGACGTGGCTGATGCTGCCCACCGACAGCGCGGAGACCATCCGATCGAGCACGGAATGGAACACCGCATCGGAGGACGCCAGCAACGACGCAACCAGCACGAACGGTGGCAGGGCGAGTGCGGCGCCAATGACGAGCGGCTTCACGTGGCGCGAGGCAACGATCTCGCCGTCATGCTCGTCCGCAGCGCGCTGCATCACACCGGCGGCGCCCCCGAGCGAATTGAGCGCGGCGAGCAGGCCGGCACGAACGGCTTCGACGACATTGAGCTGCGCGAGCTCGCGACCCGTTCCGTGCCAGATGATCAATGCCCCCATCGAAAGAACTGAGAGCACGTCGATCACGTGGAGCATCGGCGCGTCGCGCCAGACGAGGCCGAAGGCCGCCAGGCCAAGGCCGATGAGCATCGTTCGCCGCGCGGTCCCCGGGTTGCCGCCGATGATGTGAAGGCAGGCGATGATGCCAAGCATCCAGAGCGCGTGCCCGGCGCGCCACTCGCCGTTGCGGAGGAGGGAATCACCGGCGATGCCGACGACGAGCGCACCGCAGAGAATCTTCCAGGCTTGTATGCGCATCAGGCGCTCACGCGCTGAGGTAGCGCACCGAATCGCCGCTCGCGCTGCGTGAAGTCGGCGAAGGCGGTGTCGAGAGTGACGGGCGTGATATCGGGCCACAGGACGTCGAGGAAGAGCAATTCTGCGTAGGCGCTCTCCCAGAGCAGGAAGTCGGAGAGGCGTCGTTCGCCACCGGTACGCACGAGCAGGTCGACGGCAGGCAGGAGTCCGGTCATGTGGTCGGTCGTGTGGTCGTTCATGCGGGCAGTGTCCGTGCACGGCGGCTCGGCGGCGTGCGCGCGCTGAATCGATGCCCGGCTGGAGTAGTCAATGGCGATTCGCAAGTGCATCACGTTGCCGTGCGCCGTGCGCGACTCGGCGTTCGTGATTGCGCGTCGGAGCGCGAGCGGCAGCCGATGTCGTTGGCCAATGACCGAGAGCCGGATGTTCTCCCGGGCCAGCTCGTCTGCCTCCGATCTGAAGTGCGAGGTGAAGAGAGTGAGCAGCGCCTTCACCTCTCGAGGCGGCCGCTTCCAATTGTCGCATGAGAACGCGTAGAGCGTGAGGTGCTGGACGCCGCGTCGCGCGCAGTGCGCAACCACGCCGCGCATCGCGCGTGCGCCAGCGAGGTGCCCCACCGTGCGCGGCTGACCGCGCCGTTCCGCCCAGCGGCCGTTCCCGTCCATGATGATCGCGACATGACCCGGAATACTCAGAGTACTTTGTAACACAAAGTCTATCCTCCAGAGAAAGGCGCCTCGTGGCGCCGCGTGATGATGCTGACGGCGTTGCCCCTCAGCCCTTCTCTCCGACCCGCCGAATCAGTGCTTCCATGTGCGAGAGGTATCGCTCGAGCGCGACTCGGCCTGTCGCCGTCAATCGGTATTCCGTACGCGGAATGCGGCCGTCGTAGCCCTTGTCGCACGCGACGTAGTTCGCGTCTTCCAGCTTGCGCGCGTGCACCGACAGATTGCCGTCCGTGATCTCCAGCGCAGCCTTCAACTCATTGAAGGTGAGCATTTCGTGGACGGCGAGGGCGCTCACGATTGCGAGGCGCACGCGTTCGTGAATGAGCCGATCGAGCGACATCGGCATGCTGTCATCACCCGTCACTGCTTCGAGTGGTGTCGCGGTCGCCTGCGCGTCCGCCGGCTGCCGCGCCGCGGCCTGCGTTCGCTTAGCCACCATGCCTCCTGGCAATCCAGACGCCGAAGCCGATCTGCCAGACACCGAAGCCAAGTGCGAGCATGTAGTCGCCTGAGACTCGCTGCACGAACAGCGCAACGGTACCCATGGCGATCAGCCCCGCGCCCATGAGCGGCACGGCGCGCACGGAGAAGGCACCGGCGGTCGTGATGCCGACGCCATAGAGCAGCAGCCAGAGCCCCGGCAGAATCCGCGGCACGGTGCTGTACTCACGCCAGACCTCATGCAAATCGATGAGCGCGAAGGTCAGCACTGCGCCCGCGAGCACCGCTGGCCAGAACCCGAACAGGAACTTGCGCGCCGGCACACTGAAGATCGCCGCGCCCGGCTGCCGAGGTCGCCGTCGCATCTTTCGCCACATCATGCCGGTGCCGATCGCGCCAGCGATCAGGGCCTCGCTGAGCCAGACGGAGAGCCAGGCTCCAGCATTGGACGCAACGCTGGCCATGGCCGCCGCCACGATGGCCGTACCACCAACGGCGACGAGCCCCCATCCCGGTACGTCCGTGAAGGCGGAGGCCCCCTCCATCGTCCGCCGGATGAAGGAGAGGTCCTGAATTGCGCGGTCATGCAGGGCCGGTGGCTCGTGTGGCGGGGTGCGCAAGGGCGAGGTCATGCCCGAGAATAGGAGGAAGGCCTTCGTCTGTCAAGTACTTTGCAGCACAAAGTGAACGGGCGCCGCCATCTCGCGTGACTCGGTCGGGTCGGCCAGAGCCATCGCGTACTCCGGAAGCACTTCGGGCATTTCTCGGAACTGGCGAGCGCCGAGGTGCGAGAGCACTTCCTCGCAGTCCCGACGCTCGCAGCAGGGACGACGATGCGATGACGAGGCAACGCCCGTCCGCGGGGTCACGAGGCCACGTCGGCGACCGTCGTGTCGCGCAGAAACTCGTCACGCGTGCGCCTCAGCTCTCGCCAGCGCACGTGGGCACTGCAGCACGGATGCGCATCCTGACAGCGCGCCCGGCCAAGCATGCACGTGTTTTCCGTCCGCGGTTCAAACGGTGCCACGACATCCTCGAGACGAATGCGCGATGCCGGCCTCGCGAGTCGGAAACCGCCGGTGCGCCCGCGAGTTGATTCGAGGAGGCCGGCGCGCATGAGCTGGTGGAGAATCTTGCCGCGATAATTCGAAGGTACGCTCACTTTCCCGTCCATCGCGGCAGCAGGCACCAGCACGTCGCTGCCATGCCGGGCGAGGAATGCCATGATCCGAAGTGCGTACTCAGAAGTCTGCGACAGCACGGTACGCGTAGTTTGGCGGAGGAAGCTGGTGCGCTGCTCACGAGTGGAGCTCGCAACGCACCGGGATGTCACGTGGACGGAGCGCCTTCAGAAGTCCTTTCGGTCAAACGTCCGTGCGCCGAGCCAGAGCGGCACAACGAGCCACACCGCCAGCGCCAGCAGCGCGATCCCAGGACCGGCAGCGGATCCGAACACCAACCGGAACACGGCGCCTGTGTAGCCCATGAGGGCCGCCACGTCGAGACGCAGCAGAAGTATCGTGCGAGCCAGGTCGATTGGATTCAGCAGCATCGCCAGCAGCATTGGCCGCTCGATGGGCCATGCATTGAAGGCAGTGGCCATGGCGAGCACTACTCCGTCGTACAGCACGCCCATGGCAAGCCACGTCAGGATTGCCGCGCCAAGCCCACGGGCGCGATCTGTCACGCGGACCGTCACCACGAACGCCAGTGCCGTGAACACCCCCACCAGGAGTGCGCTGACCAACAGCATCAGGAGCAGCGTCGGTCCAGTGTCAGCGGTGATCGCCCGCTCGAGGGCGAACGGCAGCGCGATCCCGATCACAGTCGCCGCCATCAGCGGCAGCGTGAGCCCGAGATACAGGCCGAGGAACAACGCCCGCCGTGGAATTGGCTGGGCCAGCAACAGCTCGGTGAAATCGCGGGCTCCGTAGAGCGCTGCCGCACCGAGCACCAGCGAGATCAACGGAACGAGCAGCAGCACCACGTTGAGCAGCGAGACGAGCGCCGACGGCCCGTTGCCGGCGAGGCGAAGCAGGATGTCGCCGCTGGCCGCCAGACCCAGCCCGTACGCCAGCACCCAACGTTTGCGCATGACGTCGCGCGACTGATGCGTGGCCACGACCCGCGCGAGGGCGAACGCGCTGTGCTGCGGCAGTGCGAGGGCACTCATGCGAATGCACCGCGAAGTCGTGGCGCCGACACGCCGCCCAGGCGTCCGTACAGGAGCGACGCGTCGGGAAGCGGCTGTCTCCGAGGCTGCATGAGGGTCGCGAGGGCAGCATCGAGCGTGGTGGCGCCCGTCACCTGAAGCAGCGTCTCCACCGGTCCCGCGAACCGAATCACGCCCTCGATGAGGAATGCCACCTCGTCAGCCAGGGCGCCCAATTCTGCGATGACATGCGTTGTCAGCAGCACCGTGACCCCGGTTGTCCGCGCCTCCGTGATGGCAGTCTTGAACACTGACGACGCGAGCGGATCGAGACCGGCGGTGGGTTCGTCAAGCACGAGGAGGCGAGGGCGGTAGCGGAATGCAATCACCGCCGAGAGTTTCTGCCGCGTACCGCCGGAGAGCGCCCGCACCGGCTTGTCGAGCTCCGGCTGCAGATCGAACCGTCGCAGGAGCGAGTCGTCAGGCGTCACGTCGGGACGCAGCGCATCGAGCATGTCGAGCACCTCGTTGCCGGTGAGGTTGGCGGGGAAGCTCGGCAGCTGCGGCATATAGCCGATGGAGGCGCGTGCGGCGGGCTCGGACACGTCCCGTCCGTCAGGCATCGTGATCCGCCCACCGTCAGGACGGGTCAAGCCGAGGATGCAGCGGATCATCGTGCTCTTTCCGGCGGCATTCGGCCCGACGACGGCCGTCACGCGCCCGGGCGTGAGTGCCAACTCCACCCCTCGCAACACATCACTGCTGCCAAACCGTTTCCGGACGTTGCTCAGGTGGATCATGATGGAGGCCGCATTGTGGGGGCTGTATCGACGACCGTTGCCGGGGTGAGCACCGGCAGCACCCGCTCGGCGAGATCGAGGACATCCAGCAGGAACGACCTCAGGAGCAGCAGCACGGGAGGATTGTGTTCGACGATCAGGGCGAAGAACCGGACCGGATGATGTGGCACGTCACCGACGCCGTCGCGATTCAGGTCATAGCCGCGGTAGGCATCCCAGTAGTTGCCTGACATCCGCGTGGAATTCCTGTCTCCATTCGCCACGACGTCGAAGGCGTTGGCGACGAAGCTGTTTCGCGTGACGGTGTTGTCGTCGGCATTGGCCATCAGTCGCAGGGCCCAGCCGTTGCGCTCGAATCGGTTGCCCGACACCTGGTTGCGATTGGCGTCTTCGAGATGCAGCGCGACCGAATTGCCGCGAAACGTGTTGCGCTCGATCCGGGAATCGGAGATTGCCTTCAACAGCAGTCCGTAGGCCGCGCTGCCGCGTGCGTCCGCAAACAGGTTGTCGAGGATTTCAACGTTCTTCGTGTACATGACGGCGATACCGGCGCCGTTGCCGACGAACGTGTTGCGCAGGTACCGGCAACTGTCCGAGAACATGAAGTGCAACCCGTAACGTGCATTGCGCTGGCTGATGTTGTCCTGCACCAGGCCGCCGTGCGTGAATTCGAAGTAGATCCCATCCCGGTGGTGCTGGATCGTGTTGCCGGAAATGCGGACGTCGCGCGCATACCAGAGATGGATGCCGTTGCCGGCGTCCATCTCGCCACCTGAGGTTCCCGAGATGACGTTGTCCCGAACGTCGCACCCGGTGACGCGAGCGAGATAGATGCCAAAGAATGCCGCCTCGATCCGATTGCCGATCAGTCGGCAGTCAGAGGCCTCGACCACCCGGATCGCCGCGCGGTCATCGATGCCGCTGAAGCCGGTGTGTCGCAGCGTGAGCCCCTGCACGGTGACGTGTGACGCATGAACGAGGAGCACTGGATGCTCGCCGCTGCCGTCGAGAATCGCGCCAGGCTCGCCAAGCAGCGTGATTGGACGCTCCACGCTCAACATCGGCTCGCGATACACTCCACGATGCACGAAGAGTGTGTCGAGCGGCGCGGCGGCGGCGATCGCTGTCGAGAGCGGGCGTCCCGCGCCTGGATAGACTTCCACGCGCCGGGCGAAGGCACACGAGGCGGCAGTGAGCGTTGCAACGCTGACCGCGATCACCGCGCTGATGCGCGACATCTGTCGACCGCTAGTGGGCACGCAATTCGGCACTGCCGCCGTCAATCGAACTCGTGTGCGGTCGCGTCGTGTGCAACAGTGCGTTCCAGGTCGTGGCGCGGCCGCCGTAGCGGCGCGTCGCAGCTTCAGGCGACGCAGTGGCGCCGAGGGCGAGGAGTGAACGACCCATGGGCGTACTGAGCGTCGCACCGGCAATGAACACCGCGTCTTCAGCTCGCACCCAGATCCCGGGGTGCTCGAAGTCGCTCACCCACACGCCGCGCAGTGCGGTGGTGTCTGCAGCGTTGACGTAGTCCGCCAGGCACTCGACGGCGTCGAAGGTCAGCACCCTGCCGGTCCTGGTGATCACCTCGCCGCCGAAGCGCGCATCCGTGATCATCATCCTGCACTGGGCACATTCGTCCGTCCCCGCCACGAGGGCGCGCGGCGCATCCGGCGCGCAGCTCGTCGCAAGGATCATGACGGTGATCAGCGCCGCGCTTCGCGCGAGCGGGACCGCAGCGCCGATCGCGCGAGCCACCGGAGTCCGCCGTCCTAAGAGCACCACCAACAGCGCGGCGCCTATCGCCGCTGCGGCGGCAATGAGCAACCACCCGCCGGTATCCGGGAAAGACGTCGCGACGAAGTTGAGGATCTGTTTCCGGCCAAAGAGCGGTGGCTGGTACGCCATGCCCGGAATCTTGATCGCCGCATCCGGGTTCAGGTTGTGGCCGTAGTTGTACTCCCAGCGCCAGAAGTCGTAGACGCCGAGGCACAGCGTGCCGAGAACGGTCAGCGCCCAGGCGATGAACACGCCGCGATTCCCGCGCCACGCGACCAGCAGGCCAGTGACCGTGATCGCGAGGGCGATCCATGGCATCATGCGCAACTCGGGAATGGCATCCGGTTCGATGCGCGCCATGCCGATGTAGTGATTCAGGCCATTGATGTTGTCCAGGTCGTGCTCCGAGATACCGGTCACGCCGTTGACGTGGATCAGCATCCCGATGCCCTCAGGATACTGCGGCGCTTCCAGCGTCACGCGCCACAGCGGGAAAACAAAGACGCCAAGCACTGCCACGGACGCCAGCGCAATCAACCAGCGGATCAATCGAGTCATCGGTGTCAAACGCGAGGGAGAGGTCGCGACCGTGGCGGCCGGTGATGCACCGCCACGGCGCGAGGCATACGTGCAGGGCTACTTCTTTGCCGCCGCCGCGACTGCCGCGACAACCGCGTCCACGTTCTGCCCAACGCGTCCGGAGTTGGCGAGCAATGCGACGTTCGATCCCGCTGGCGACACCCTCACGTACCCCTGCATCTCCTGATGCAGCGCCGAACAGAAGTCCGTGCAGTAGAACGGGAAGACACCAATGCGCCCCGGGATCCATTTCATCGTGCGCGTCTCCCCGGGCATCACGAGGACTTCCGAGGTGTTCGCGCCCATGATGGCCATGCCGTGTGGCATGTCCCAGTCCTGCTCGATGTTCGTCACGTGGAAGTACACCGTGTCACCCAGCTGCACCCCTTCGATGTTGTCTGGCGAGAAGTGGCTGCGCAGCGCTGCCATGCGCACATGAACCACACGCCCGCTCCGACTGATGCCGGTCTCACGCTCCGTCCGGCTGACCTGTGGATGCCGGTTCTCCTTCAGCGAGTAGAACCGCAGCTGCCGGTCCCTGATGACCTGTGCGGCGATCGCATTGGCGTAGTGCGGCTCGCCAATGGTCGGGAAGTCGAGCAGCAGCTTCATCTTGTCGCCTTCGATGTTGTAGAGCTGCGCCGACTGCGTGAGCTCAGGACCCGTGGGCAGGTATCGGTCCTTCGTGATCTTGTTCATCGCGAGGGCGTACTTGCCGGCCGGCTTGCTCGTGCCGCCGCCGGGGATCATCAGGTGACCCACCGAATAGAACGTCGGCGAGCGATCGACGACTTCCCAGGTTCCAAGCTTCCACTTCACGATTTCCGACGAGAGGAACATCGATGTGTACGCGAAGCCCTTGCCATCGAACTCGGTATGGAGCGGGCCGAGTCCGGGATTCTTCACTTCGCCGGCCAGGACGCTGGCGTAACGCAACACCGGAATGCCTTCCACATCGCCTTCGAAGTCCTTCTTCTCGATGGCCGCCTGCATCTTCGTGAAGCTGTGCACGGGAATCACGGTCGCCAGCTTGCCGCCGGCAACGATGTATTCGCCGCTCGGATCGACATCGGCGCCATGCGGAGACTTGGGCGTCGGAAGGAAGTACATCACGCCGGGGCAGGCCGCCGTCTCGAGCGTGATCACACTCCGCTCCCTCGTGACCACGGCAGAGCGCGTGAATTCATCCATGACGTTGTGGATGTATTCGGTCGGCGTGGCCTTGCCCTTGCCAGCCGCCACACACTGCTCGGCTGCCTTCCAGTTCACCGCGGCCACGAAGTCCTTGTCGTTTCGTGACGCATTGGCTTCGAGCAGGCTGTTGGCCTGTTCGGAGTTGTACGACGTGAAGAACATCCAGCCTTCGGACGGCCCCTTGCCGGCGCGCGCCAGGTCATAGTTGAAGCCCGGCACCAGCAGTTGGAACGCAATGCGCATCTTGCCCGGCTCGTTTGCCGTGACGAAGCTGATCGAGCCACGGAAGCCCTTCTTGTATTCGGAGATCGCCATGTCGCGATTCGGAATCGGCACACTGAATCGGGTGGAGGCCACCACATACTCGCTGTTCGGCGTGATGAACGGCGAGGCGTGATTGCCCGCGGCATTCGGGATCTCGATGATCTCCTCGGTCTCCATCCGGGTCAGGTCCACGCGTGCAATGCGCGGGGTATTGTTCCCGTTCACGAACAGCCAGCGACCGTCATCCTCGCCCTTGGTCTGCGAGAGCGCCGTGTGATGCAGATCGTCCCACGGCACGAAACCGTAGGAGGTTTCCAGCATGCCCTTGGTCTCCTCGTTGTATCCCCAGCCATTTTCAGCGTGCTGACTGAAAACCGGGATCAACCGGAGCAGGCGGCCGGAGGGCAGGCCATAGACGCCGATCTGTCCGTTGAAACCACCGGACAGAAAGGCGTAAAACTCGTCGTACTTTCCCGGGGCGACATACACGGCCTGTGCCGCATCACCGCCAACGAGTGAGGTGTTCGGCTTGGTTGCGCCTTTTGGCGCACAGGCATAGGCCACCACGATGGCTGAACAGAACAGCAGCGTGGCGAGCGTGAGTCTTCCTTTCTTCGGGGGCGTTCGGGACATGGACTGCTCCAGGGCGAATTGTTGGGAGCGTGACGCGTACTGTCAGGCGCTCGCCGTCAGTGTAGGCCCTTGGGTCGGTGCTGCCTGTCAGGATGAAACCCCCACACTTGTCCGGATATACCTGACAAGAACATCCGCATATGCGAATTATCTTCGTTGCGTCGCGTGGGGCACCGAGCCACTGCCGCCAGGCCGCTGCCACGGCGATCGTCACTGTGACGCGAAAGCGTTTTCAGTGGCGCCCATCTCTCACCCTCCCAACGCCGCAATGACACATCCACGCCTCATCCGCGCCGTCACCCTCGCTACCGCGCTCTGCGCGGCGACCACGCTGCTCACCGCGTGCGGCGGGGAGAAGTCATCCGGCGGCACCGCCGACACACCGTCGGCCACCGTCGCCGCAGCACCCGAGGCACCGGCTGACAAGGGCGCGGCCACTTACGGACAGATCTGCGCCAGTTGCCATCAGGCCACAGGCGTCGGCGTCGATGGCACGTATCCGCCGCTCAAGGCATCGAAGTGGCTGCTCGGCGATCCAAACGTGCCGATCGCAATCGTGCTTGCCGGCTTGCAGGGCGAGATCAACGTGGAAGGCAAGACGTACAGCGGCGCAATGCAGCCATGGGGCATGCTCAGCGACGACGACGTGGCCGCAGTGCTCACGTACGCCCGGTCACAGTGGGGCAATGCCGCAGGGCCGGTGACTCGCGATCAGGTCGAGGAGGTCCGGGAGAAGATCGGAAGCCGGAGTGCGTGGACGGTTGACGAGTTGACGAAAGCGTACCCGACCGCCGGCAAGTGATGTCCTGAGTGCTGCGCACCCGCGTGCGCGCAGCGTTGCCTGGCGGTGTCGCGACCCGCCAGCGACACTGCGCGTGCTGCCGGGACGCAATCCGCGCGGGAGAGCAGTGCCTCCCGCGCGGAGTTTTCGGTCGTCAGCGCATCACCTTGCCGGCCATCCGCATGATGTCGTCGAGCGGATTGCCGTCGCCATTCATGTCGAGCATCGACGCAAGCCCGCCCAGGCCGCCCAGGCCGCCCGACGCAGGTTGCGGCGCCGACTGCTGACCGCCCAGCAGTCCGCCGAGGAGCCCGCCAAGTCCGCCCAGCGCGCCGCCGGAACTTGCCTGCGCGGCACCGGCACCGCCGCTCTGTCTGGCCATGTATCCGGTCACGAGCATCGCGAGCATGGGGAGCATCTTCTTCAGGATCCCCGCATCAACGCCCGTCTGCGTGGCAGCGCTCTGCGCGACGGTGCGACTGACGTCCTTTGATCCGAAGATCTGACCCAGGATCTCATTCCCCGCGCTGACATCCGTCGGCTCCGGGGCGACGACAGCATCGAACAGCCCGCCGCCACCGAGCTTGCCAAGGAGGCCACCGAGTGCCTCGAGGCCCGTGGGCTGTGCCTGCGTCTGCTTCTTGAAGCCACCAAGAATTGCCGGCAGCAGCGCTGACGCACCCTGCGTGGCCTGTGCCTCACTGATGCCAAGTTCACGCGCGATCGACTGCAGGCCTCCGGCCTGGGCGAGAATGTCGGTGATGTTCATTTCGGTGTGTCCAGTTGAGAGTGTTCGTGGTGAGCAGATCGCCAGGGACCCTTGGCGGTCAAACCTCTGGTGCACCCGGCCCACCGCGGCGGCCCGCTGCCGCAATTGGCGTCATCGGGGGGTGCCCCAGGTGAGGGGAATCCAACGGAGAGGGAAGTGTATCGCGGTGCGCGGCGTAGTGCGCGCGCGCTATCGTTCGCCACCTCTCAGCGTCAGGCCTGCTCTGCGCGTAGAGCACTCAATCCAAACCCCGAGGAGGCCGCCCCGATGCGTCGCTCGTTCCCTGTCGTTCCGCTCGCCGCCATGATCGCACTCGCTGGCTGCACGAAGTCGTCCGGAGTCACGGCCGGTGGCGCCCCGCAGCTGAGCGCCCGAGCCATGCCGGCGGGTGTCACTGCGGCGCTGATCGCGCGTGGCGACTCGCTGTTCAACACGGGGAGCTGTCAGCGCTGTCACGGTCAGAAGGGCATTGGTGCGAGGAACGGACCGTCGCTCGTCGCCGGCCCGTGGGTGCAAGTGACTGGCAGATTCGAGGAGATCGTGACCATCATCACTACGGGCGTTCCGCGCACGGCGATCAAGGACGCGTCGCGCCCCTTCCCGATGAATCCGCGTGGTGGCCCGATGAACCTGACCGACGATCAGGTCAAGACCGTGGCCGCGTATGTCTGGTCGATCTCACGCGACAAGCGCTGAGTGAAGCGAGGGATGCCGTGAAAGAGGGCGGTGGTCCTGGCGGCTAGTCAGGCATCACACGGGCCGCCGCCTGGGCCGACGTCACGACCGGGTGCACCTCGAACTCCACCAGATCGGCCCAGTTCGCGATCCACGCATCGAGCAGGTCGCGGTCGTCGCATTCCATCACCTGATAACACTGGCGCAGATCATCGGTGACCCAGCTGCTGACGTAGTTCAGGCCGGCGGGCGCGAGCCGTCCACTAGCCCGGAATCGCTCGTACACGGGGCCCGGGTCCTGATTCCTGAAATGCTCGATGACCATGAAGAGCATGAATATCACGCGGTGTCGATGAGCATGGGGCTCGCCGCGGGCTGACCGGCGACTACCGCGCGGGCATGGCCGCGATACACTCGATCTCGAGCTTCGCCCCCGGCACCACCAGTGCCTTGACGATCACCGTTGAGCGCGCCGGCGGAGCACTCGGCCAGAATTCGCGATACGCCTGGTTCATTCCCTGAAAATCGCTTCCCTCGATCAGGAAGACCGTACACTTCACCGCGTTCTCCATCGTCGTTCCCGCCATCTCGAGCACGCGCTTGACGTTCTCGAGCGTGCTTTTCGTCTGACCCTGAATCGTCGTGTCGGCGTTCGCACCGCGCGTCGGAAGCTGCCCGGATGCGAACACCAGGTTTCCAACCCGAATGGCTGGCGTCAGTGTCGGCGATGACTGACCAAGCGGTTCTCTCGCCTGCGCGACGAGGGCGGTTGCACTCAGTGCGACGGCGACGCAAGCACGCAATACCGCTACGAGGTGAACATGACGCATCGTGAACTCCCGCTCAGCGAGGTGTGGTGGATGATGATGACGGGAATGTCAATCGAATGGACGCCAGCGCGCCGCTGTCGGCCGAGAGGCGCTGCGTGCCGACTGCCATGCCGTTGAGCTTGAGCAGGTATGCGACGATGGCGGCATAGGTCCCCTGCGTCAGCGTTCCGGGCTTGCTGTCCGGCATGGTCGACCGAATCAGCTCGAAGAGGTCGAAGGCGTTTCTGCCGCCCCATTTGAGCCGGAAATCCGCCGAGGTCAGCGCGCGTGTCGCGTGGCATTCCACGCACGCGGAGTTGAACCACTGCTCGCCAAGCTCGAGCTGTCGCGTCGCTGCGGCAACCGAGTCAGTCGGCGGCGCCCCACTCTGCGCACGCACGCGGCTCGGCGCGGCCAGGACAGCGAGGACGATCAGCAGTCGAAGGAGTGTGGAGGGGCGCATTCGGGAGGAAGCTGGCGACAGGCCAAACCGTGGACAAGACCGGATCCGATGACCGGGACCCCGTGCGTCCGCCGCGCACGCGGCATGTGACGAGTCGGAACGATTGCAAACGCACTGCGCGCGAGCGATCTTCGCCGTCCGAGGCATCATTCCATCACGCTCTGCCCCCACCGCAATGTCGGACGCCGACGAGCCCCTCGACCCCGCTGTCCCACGGCGCGATTTTCTTCGCCTGGCGGGACTTGGCACCGGCGCGTTGCTCGCAGGAAGCCTGCCGACGCGAGTGGCCGCTGAGGCGCTCCCGGGCCTCGTCACGCCGGACGCGACTGGCGGCCGGGCCCGCGCCTCGAGCCACGTCGTCGTCGTCGGTGCCGGCGCGTGGGGGGCCTTCACCTCGTGGCACCTGCGACGGGCCGGTCACCGAGTCACCCTCATCGATCAGTATGGGGCCGCCAACTCACGCGCCACCAGCGGCGACGAGACGCGTGGCATTCGTTCGTCGTACGGCGATCGCACCGTCACGCCCGAACTCTGGACCGAGTGGGCGCGCCGCAGCATTCAGCGCTGGCGCGAGTTCGATTCCGAGCATGCCAAGCGATTCGGCACGCGCTATTTCTTCACGACTGGCGACTTGATCCTGCGCGAAAAGCCCGAACCCTTCACGACGCGCACGCAGGAACTGTGGACGGCGCAAGGCGTGAAGTTCGAGGTGCTGACCGCCGATGATGCGATGCGACGCTGGCCGCAGATCAAGTCGGAGGGGAACGGCGTCGTCCTGTACGAGCCGGATGCTGGCGTCGCGCGTGCCAGGGATTCAGTGCAGGCCGTCGTCGCGCTTGGACGAGATGCGGGCGTGAACTTCCGGATCGGTCGCGTCACACCCGGCGCCATCGCCAACGGGAAAATGGATGGCGTCACGCTCGGCGACGGCACACGGATCACGGCCGATGCCTACGTGTTCTGCTGCGGTCCGTGGATGGAGAAGGTCTTTCCGCAGGTCATGCGCAACAAGACGCGCCTGCCGATCGGCCACGTGTGCTACTTCGGGCAGCCGGTCGGTGACGAACGATTCACGCATCCGAATATCCCGAGCTGGAACGTGCCCGGCGTGACCGGGTGGGCGGCACTTCCGGTGGACAGTCGAGGGTTTCGCGTCCGCGGCGCGATTGCACCGCCGGCGCCCCCCCGTGCGGCCGGCGCGGAGGATGCGCCACCCCCGCCGCCGCCGCCGCTCACCTCGCCCGACCCACGTCAGTCGGACCCCGACCTGAGCGTGCGCTGGACGAGTCAGGAGCGCATTGACGGTTCGCGCAACGTGCTGCGCAAGTTCTTTCCTGCGCTTGCCGAGGCGCCATTGCTCGAGACGCGATCGTGTCATTACGAAAGCAGCGTGAATCGCAACTTCATCGTGGATCACGTGCCTGGTGCCGACAACGCGTGGATTGCGGGGCTTGGTCAGGCGGAAGGATTCAAGTTCTCGATCGTACTCGGCGAATACATCGCAAAGCGCGTGACGGGAGACGCGGGTGATCCGGCGATCGCAGAGGCGTTCAAGCTGCCGACGCAGGAGTTTGAGGCGACACCAGCTGGCACACCACGTCGTGGAGATGACGAATGATGCGTGTCGTGTATGCGGTCACCGTGGTTTGTGCGCTTGCAACGGCATCCGTCCCGACGGCGGCGCAGTCGCCGGTACCGGTCAACGATCGCCCGAATCCGTATCGCACCGTCGAGGGATGGGCGAAGATGCCGCCGGGGCGGACGTGGGGTTCGACGAGTGCCGTGGCCATCGACAAGGACGGCGTGAGTGTCTGGGTTGCGGAGCGATGCGGCCAGAACAGCTGCGTGGGATCCGATCTGGATCCCGTGCTCCTGTTCGACACGAACGGAAATCTCGTGCGGTCGTTCGGACGAGGGTTGGTGAACTGGCCGCATGGCATACACGTCGATTTCGAGGGAAACGTCTGGGTGGTTGATGGTCGTGACAACAAGCCAGCCGTGGCGCGAAACGCTGCAGCTGACGCGCCGGCGCCCGCGATGCCGGCACGCATCTTCGGGCATCAGGTGCTCAAGTTCTCGCCACAGGGAGAGTTGTTGATGCGGCTTGGTACTGACGGTGGTGCGCGCGAGCCCGGGTACTTCTTTCAGCCCAATGCCGTGTATGTGGCGCCGAATCGTGACATCTACGTCGCCGAGGGACACGCGTCAGGCCCGGACGCGAACGCACGTGTGCTGAAGTTCGACCGGAAGGGCAAGCTGCTGGCGAGTTGGGGGAAGAAGGGGACGGGTCCAGGCGAGTTCGATCAGCCGCACGCGTTGGCAATGGATTCCCGAGGCCGTCTGTTCGTCGCCGATCGAACCAACAATCGGATTCAGATTTTCTCCCAGCGCGGCGCACTGCTCGACACCTGGTTTCAGTTCTCGCGCGCGAGCGGAATCTTCATCGATCGCAACGACGTCATGTACGTGGCGGACTCCGAGTCGGGCTCGATTGCGCCAACGCGTCCGGAGTGGACGCGCGGCATTCGCATCGGGAGCGCCCGGACCGGCGAGGTGACCGCCTTCATCCCCGATCCGGTGAAGGACACTCGCAACACCAGCGCAGCGGAAGGGATTGCGGTGGATTCTCGCGGTGTGATTTATGGCGCCGAGGTGGGGCCGAGGGCCCTGAAACGGTACGAACGCGCACCGTAAGGCAGAGCACGTCATCCGTGCGAACCTGCATTCTCACCGACGCTCCTGCATGAAGACACTCGTTCTGCGCATCTGTCTCGGTGCCCTGGTGTTCGGCCCATGTGCCCACGCGCAGGCCGCTGGCGCGCGTCGTCCGAACATCCTCTACATCATGACCGACGACCACGCCGCGCATGCGATCAGCGCGTATGGCTCCAGGGTCAACACCACGCCGCACCTCGACCGACTGGCCAAGGAAGGCGCGCTGCTGTCGAGCGTCTTCGCCACCAACTCGATCTGCACGCCCAGTCGTGCGGTGATCCTCACCGGGCAGTACTCACACCTGAACGGCGTCACCGTCTTCAATCGCTTTGACGGCGAGCGCATGACCGTCGCGCGACTGTTGCAACAGGGCGGCTACTACACCGGGATGATCGGCAAGTGGCATCTGGGCAGTGATCCCGCGGGATTCTCGCGGTGGGAAATCCTGCCAGGCCAGGGCACGTACTTCGATCCCATCCTGTACACAGCCACCGGCGAGACCACGTACACCGGACGCTACGCGACGGATGTCATCACCGACCGTGCCATCGACTTCCTGAAGGAGCGGCCGCGTGACCAGCCGTTCTTCCTGATGGTGCACCACAAGGCACCGCACCGACCCTGGGATCCGGACGACGAACATGCGTCGCACTTCGCCGGTCGCCGCATTCCGGAACCGGTCACATTCTGGGACGCGTACAACACGCGCACGGACGCACTGCACGAGAACCAACAGCGCGTCGCCGCCGATCTCACCAACCGGGACCTGAAGATCACCCCACCGCCCGGACTCACCGGTGCCGCGCTCGGGCAATGGCGCGCACTCAAGCCCGATTCGGTCGTCACCGTCGTGGACGGACGCTCAACAACGCTCCGCGGCGACGATCTCATACGCTGGAAATACCAGCGGTACATGCAGGACTATCTTGCCACCGTGGAGTCGGTGGACGACAACGTGGGCCGGCTGCTCGCGTATCTCGATGCCAACGGACTCGCGCGGAACACGATGGTCATCTACACGAGCGATCAGGGATTCTTCCTCGGTGACCACGGCATGTTCGACAAGCGCTTCATGTACGAAGAGTCCATCCGGATGCCGTTTCTCGTCCGCTGGCCCGCGGGCATCGCGCCGCGCACGCGCGTGGATGCGATGGCGCTCAATGTCGACTTCGCGCCAACGTTTCTCGACGTTGCCGGACTGCCGCGGTCGCCCGACATGCAGGGTCACAGCCTGTTGCCACTGCTGCGCCGGCGTGTGCCAGCCAATTGGCGCACGAGCATGTACTACCGCTACTACCATGATCCCGGCGATCACAACACCCGCGCGCACTATGGTGTGCGCACCCGCACGCACAAGCTGATCTACTTTTGGAAGAAGGATCAGTGGGAACTGTTCGACCTCGTCAACGACCCCAACGAAGTGCACAATAAGTATGGGCAACCGGGCATGGTCGCGCTCACCGCCACGCTCAAGGCCGAACTGGCACGGCTGAAGCGGGAGCTGCGCGATGATGACCAGCTCGCCGACGTGCAGCTGCCCAACGGTGTCGACGGCACCGTGGCCAGGCTGCGCGGGAAGTAGCTGTCGATCTGCCGTCGTGCCACGACGACGGCACCGCACACGGCCACGGCATGCGGCAGGGCTCATTCAACGGAGACACCGGTGACACGATCGACGTTTCTCGCGCTGGCAGCGTTCCTCGCAACGGTCAGCGCCCCGTTGTCGGCGCAACGCCCGATCAAGGTGTTCATCTCTGTCGACATGGAAGGCATTGGCGGTGTGGTGACGTCGGAGCAACTCGGTCCGACCGGCTTCGAGTACGCGAAGTTCCGCGAGTACATGACTGCGGAGGCGCTCGCGGCAATCGAGGGCGCACGGCTGGCCGGTGCAACGGAGTTCGTCGTCGCCGACGCGCATGGCAACATGCAGAACCTGCTCATCGACCGGTTTCCGGCCGGCGTGACGATCATCCGCGGCGCGCCGCGGCCACTGATGATGATGGAAGGCATCGACTCGACCTTCAGCGCCGTGATGTTCATCGGCTATCACTCGGCCACCACGAACGCGCAGGGTGTGCGCGCACACACGATCTCCAGCGCGACATTCGCGGCGGTGCGCCTCAACGACCAGCCGATGTCGGAATCGGGCATCAATGCGCTGATTGCCGGACAGTTCGGTGTGCCGGTGGTGATGGTGTCCGGTGATGACCAGGCGGTTGGTGAAGTGCAGCGACTGGTCCCGGGGGTCGAGGGTGCAGTGGTGAAACGCTCGATCAGCTTTCACGCCGCCGCGGTCATGACGCCGGAGGCCTCACAGGCGCTGATACGTGCCAAGGCGCGTGCGGCGATGCAGCGGCTGCGAGAATTCAGGGCGACATCGGCGGCAGGTCCCTTCCGCCTGGAGCTCACATACAAGAGCTACACTCCCGCGGAGATGATGGCGTATCTGCCCGGTGTCGAGCGCGTGGACGCGCATACGATTCGCTTCCGCGCCGCGTCGATTGTCGACGTCTCGCGGTTCCTCGAGTTCGCGATCAGTTACCGGTCGGACCTGACGCCGTAGCGGGGTGCGCGTCCGCGCGGAGCGTGCCGTCGATCGGTCTCCGGGACGCTCGTGCGAACGCGTGTGCTCACGGTGCCCGGTTCGCTGGCCCAGGCGTGGCCACGTTCGCTGCCACCCAGACAGTCGAATTCGTGACGGCGAGCCCGCTTGCCGTCACGCCAAGGCGCAGCTGCCGGTCCTGCACCGGCACCGATGTCTCGACGGCAACCGGCAGGCGGATCGATCGGAAGAACCGCTGTGGAATCCGCACCATAAAGCCGCGGGCGACGAGAGACTGAATTCGTTCGCTGGCGTTGGAGCGGTCGACGGCGTATCCACAGAGGCCACCTCGTGACGCGAGCACGGAATCGAGAGCGGCGACGGATCGCGTGCTCGGATCGACGAAGAGACGAATGGCAAGCGCCGGAAAATCCGGGTCGGCGAGCACTGTTCCCTCCGACGCGCTGAGCACGATGCGACCTTTGGCGATGTAGTTCCGCGCTCGGACCGTTCCCGTCACATTGTGCGTCACGGTCATGTTGCCACAGACCGGGCCCGCCAATCCCTTCGAAATCCACGTCGCCTTCACGCGAGCGACGCCGGTGCCGCCCGCGACTCGTACGGGCAGCAAGAGCCGAATCTGGTCGCCGCCGAACTGCAGCGTCGGGTCTCCGGGTTGCAGCCGGCCATGCACGTCGTCGAGCGTGATGTCGAGCCCGAACTCTCCGACTGTGCGCCGGCCCAGGATCCCGAGCTTTGCCTTGACGCTTCCCGTCTTGCGAACGCGCAATCGGGGCAGCCGGAGGTCGACGTCATGGAACCAGCCGACGACCACGCGGCGAACGATCGCATCGACGAACTGCGTCGGCAGTCCGATGGCGATGTCACCCGTCGGTCTGCCATCGAGCAGGTCACTCGTCGCCGCCATCTCGAACACGATCCTCCGGAGCGAATCACGCTGGCGCGTCAGTGAGACGACGTCGCGGCGGACAGCGTCCGGCGCTTCGCGCTCCCACTTCGGCCTGTACCTGATCGCGACGAGGGAGATGAGCACGGCGCAGGTGGCCAGACCGATCATGACTCGGGTGCGCATCCGGATGCTCATGGGTGGTCCGTGCTGGTGTCGGGCGTCGCCGCGACGAACTCGCCCAGTTCAACGCGCAGGATGATCCAGAGCCTGTTCTGGAACGCGATCAATCGCGACACTGCGACGCTCATCGGTGCGGCACTCGGTGCAACCGAGAGAGTGCCCTCCGGTCCGAATCCAGGCAGCTTCATTGCCTGATCAAGCCGAACCGGGAGCGCCACCGCCGGCAGGCTCTCCGTGAGTTCGGGCAGGCCTCGCTCGACGATCCGCTGCAGGACGGACACGACGAGTGGGTTCAGGGGCTCGCTCGCGCCGGCCGGCGCGGCGAGTGAGATGTCATCGATCGTGATGCGGGACCGCAGGATTTGACCCCGAAAGACGACGAAACTGTCAAGCGCACCGCGCAGGAACACGGCCGCATTCACCCGGGGGAATGCACTTCGGCGGAGCGAGCCGCTGATGTCCACTCGTGCGACGTTGGCGCGGAAGGCGACATCGGCGCCCGTGAGGGTCATCGTCACCTTGTTCGGGAGCGTCACCGTTATCGGAAACGAGGCTACGAGCAGCGAGCGCAGCAGGCTGTCGCTCACGCTCACGATCACTTCGTGCTCGCGATCCATCAGCTTGCCTGGCGCAAACCGCTCGAGCGCCCGAAAGCCCGAGACCTCCCGGCGCAGCTGATCCCGCTCGACGACAAGCGCGCGCGCCGACGGATCCTGACCTTCGCACGCCGCGAGCAGCAGTGCGAGCGCGAGTGCTACGGCAGATTTCATCTCGAATGATATGTCGCGGCATGGGCACAGGTGCGCACCTCAGTCTACGCGACTGCGCCGCGCGCTCGTGCTGGCAATCTCGTCCGTACGCTGCTGACGTGTCGCCCCTTGATCGCGCGCCACGTCGCCGCGCCGTACCGGCCTGCGAAATCGACGCCGACGCGGCTCCGCGCGCGTGGTGATCATGCATCCACGCGGAGCCAACGACTGCGCACTGTCCGGCGACCGGCTACGGCAGCCGCATCGCCACCAGCGATGTGCTTGCGCCCGCACCCGTCGCGAAAACGATGTACTGCTTGCCGTTGTGCATGAACGTCATCGGCACGGCAGTCGTCCGCGAGGGAATCTCCACCGCGCCAACCTGTTGCCCCGTGGCCTTGTCCACCGCGAACAGCTGCGGCTTCGCGTTCGGCACGCCGCCCGATCGGCCGGTACCGTAGATCACCAGTGACTTCGTCACCATGATCTGCGCCTGACCTCCTGCCGGCCGTGGCGGGAGTGTCACGCCGGCGAACAGCGGGTCATTGCTCCGGACCGGAATCCAGCCACCGTTTGGAATCCACCACTTCTTCTCACCGCTGTTCATGTCGTATGCGGTAATGCCACCGAGCTCCTTCGGCTTGAGAATCGACACGCCGCCGAGAACCGATGCGTTGCCACGGCCCTCGAAGCCTCCACCACGCGAGGCGGGCGCCGTGTATCCAGCGGGAACCGGCAGGGCGCCGAGCAGGCCGCAATTGTCGCGCGGTGAGCTGTAGCGAAATTCACTGCACGGATCCTTCTGCAAGCCGATCGTCGAGAGTCCGCTCAGCGACGCCACGTAGATCATGCCGGTCTCCGGGTCCACCGCGGCGCCGCCGTCGATGTTCACTCCGCCCGAGGCGCCCGGCGCATACCAGGAGCAGCGGAGCCCCCCGCTGACCGATCCGTCGCTCGCAACGGCCGGGATGAAATACGGGCCCATGCGGCACTTCTTCGCCAGCGCCAGCGCCGAGTCCCTGATGGCCGGTGTGTAGCTGATCAGATCACTCTCGACGAGGCCCTGCTGCGAGTACGGCGCCGGACGACTCGGAATGGGCTGCGTCGGTGACGTCTTCTCGCCGGGCAGATCGCTCTGCAGCACCGGCGTTTCGACAATCGGCCAGATCGGTTCGCCGGTGGCCCGATCGAACGTGTAGAGCCATCCCTGCTTCGTGCTCTGCGTGATGGCCTTGCGCCGAGTGCCGTTCACCGAGATGTCGATCAGGTTCGGGGCCATCGGCGTGTCGTAATCCCAGATGTCGTGGTGCACCATCTGGAAATGCCACTTCCGCACTCCAGTCCGGGCATCGAGCGCCACGAGTGAATTGCCGAACAGATTGTTGCCCGGGCGATGGCCGCCGTATTCGTCCATCAGCGGCATGCCGACAGGGATGTACACGAGGCCGAGCTCAGGGTCAGCCGAGTACGTCGCCCACGCGTCGTTCTTGCCAACACCCTCCGATCCGATCTTCGAGCCTCGTTCCCACGACTCCGCCCCGAATTCGCCGGGCTGCGGCACAAGGTTGAACTTCCAGATCTGGCGTCCGGTCCGGACGTCAAAACCGCGAACGAATCCCGGAATGTTGCGGACACGGATGGGGTAATATCCGTGAATCGACGAGTTCCCGACGACGATCACGTTGTTCACCATGATGGCGGGCGAACTGGCGGCGATCTGCCCATTCACCGGGTCGATGCCGACGGTGCCGTCCGCACCGATCCTCGTCACCGGGTCCCACCGTTCACCTGGCCGCGCGCGCCGCGCCGGCGCTGCATCGGAGATCACGAGCGAGCCGGTGTCGTCCACGGCCAGTGGTACCATCGGATAGCCAAGACCGTCCTGCAGGTCCACGACCCCGTTGGTGCCGAAACGCGGATCGGGGCGACCGGTCTTGGCATCGAGTGACACCATGTGGTATCCGGGCGTCACGACGATCACGCGTTCCTCAGTGCCGTCCGTCCAGTACGTCGGTCCACGCCCGGCGAACTGCCGCGGTGCCTTCTGCCAGCGGATGCCTTCCTCCAGCCGGTACATCCACAACGTCTCACCCGTCTCGGGGTCGATTGCCATCACCGACCGACGCGTCGTGGCCACGGTGAACAGACGACCGTTCGCATACAGCGGCGTGGTGCGGTAATACTCATCGGGACCGAAGGTGCCGGCGTTCCATTGCCACGCCATCTGCAACGTGTTGAAGTTGCCGCCATTGATCTGATCCAGCGGGGAGTATCGCGTGCTGAATGCGTCGCCTCCCCAGTAGCGCCACTCACCCGGCGCGTTGCCCCGGACCAGACCGGACATGACCGGCGCGGAACCACCGGGCGCGCTCGCCGGCCTGGTCATCGGTGTGTTGCGCATCTGTGCGGCGGCCTGCGAGTGAAGCGGCACGGCGGCAAGCAATCCAAGCACAGTCGCGCCGGTCGCAACGGTGACAGCGAACGAGGAAAGACGCGTCATCATCGGGGAGTGGTCCTTGAGGTGGGAGCAACGCGAGCGGAGTCGAGACGGATGCGGTGCAGCGCGGCGGAATCGGCGGAAAGCGGGCGGTTGCCTGCCGGCATGCCGTTGATGCGCAACAGATATGCGAGGGCGAGCGCATACTCCTCGTCACTCATCGAGCCGGGCTCATTCTTCGGCATCTCACGCCGCATGTAGCCAAACAGTTCGCCGAGCGTGCGCCCGTACCACTTGTTCCTGAACGGAGGACCGGCGTGCACCGTGGGGGTGTGACAACTGCGGCAGAACGTCGCGAACACGTCACTGCCTTTCGTCGCCTGAGCGGCGGTGTACACGCCGTCCATCGTCGTGCGTGTCGAATCGATTGCCGCATGAGGCGGCACCACGAGGTTGATCGGCAGTGCTGACGCGCTTGCTGGCGCAACGTCCAGCAACCCACACGAGAGCGTTGCGACGATCGCGCTGAAGATCACCAGTCGGACGGGAACGGACACAGGGCAGGGGCAGAGGCAGAGGGCCAACGATGCGGGACTGATCCGTTGGATCAGGACCGGCGCGGGACACGGAGAATCTGCCGCATTGCAAGCCCGACGGCCAATGCCACGGCCGCCAGCAGGGCTGCCCGCACGGCCCCGAGGGCAAAGGCCGCGTCGAGCGCAGGCCAGGCGAGCTTGCCGCGGTGCTCGGCCAGCGCGGCGCCGCGCTCGGTGAGCCAATGCCAGGCGGTGTGGCCGACGATGACCGAGCCGACGATCGTGATCAGGCGCTCGCGCGGCCGCCCGGCATAGCGGCGCACGAGCCAGAGCAGCGGAAGTGCCATCGCAAGCACCAGGAGTTGACCGGACTCGACCCCGAGATTGAATGCGGCCAGGGCACTGAGGAGGTTGCCGCCCGCGAACTGGAGCCGCTCGCTGAGCGCGAACGAGAATCCGAAGCCGTGCACGAGACCGAAACCGAATGCAATCGGCCACCGTGCCGCGAGTCGTTCCTCCGGGAGGATCACATTCTCGATGGCGAGCCAGACGACGGACGCCGCGATCAGCATCTCGACGAGCGGTGGGAACCAGAGTGCGCCCGGTGTGAAGCCGAACGCCGCGCCGGCAAGCGTGATCGAATGCGCAACGGTGAACGCGGTGACGATCGTGATCAGCGAGCGCCAGCGCCGCACCGGAAGCACGAGGCAGAAGGCGAACAACAGGTGATCGATGCCACCCAGGATGTGGTAAAAACCGTCACGGACGAACTGCGCTGCGGTCTGGTACCACGCCGGATCCAGCGCAACCTCCTCGGGGTTGCCGTTGTAGCTCAGGGCGCGTTCCACCCCGTCTGCTGATACGATGCGCAGCACGCTGGTGGTGCGGATGCCGAGGTGGGCGAAGTTCGGGTGCAACACGAGCTTTGCGTCGGCCGACGGAAGCGCATACACGAGCGCGACGTCAAACAGCAGTTGTTTCCACTGGATGATGTCAGTTTCCGGTGGCGAAGCCTGAAACTCCGCGATCGCACTCGCGATGTCGTCAAAGGCCCGATCGTTCGGGAGCGCGATGCGCGTCCCGGTGATCTGCGGCGCGGCGAGCGTGTTGCCGTCCGCCGTGATCGTGATGCTGTTGCTGATCCATGTCGCGGCGGCCTCGGGGAGCAGCGCGCGAACGCGCAGGAGGTCCAGCGACCCATCGGCACGGAGCGGGAAATCCACGTCTCGCATCGCCTCGAGCGGCACGCGCACGAGGACGCGGAGCGCGGTCCCCTCCCGCTGCACGAAGGCGCGAACGGCGACATGCTCCGGGATTTCGTGCGCGGCGAGGCGTCCGGCAGCGGCCATCAGGCAGGTGGCGAGGACGATGACGCTGGCGGCGAGTCTCCGCCCAGTGTCCTGCCAGCGCTCGGGGGTCGGTATGCGTCTCTGGTGCATCACTGTGGTGAGATATAGCATTGGCCGCAGATTCGCACGGGGCCGCATCCTGAACCTTCCTCCGCGCCGGGGGCTGCACGTCAGGCGGACCTTCACGTCAGGCTCGGAGAACAGCATGCAAGGCAAGGGTCTGCGATGGGCGCTGCCGGCGGTGGTGGCGGTGATCGTTGCGCTGGTGATCGGGCAGCGGCAGCTCGCCTCGGCGGTCGAGCGCGACGCGATCCTCGCGCCCGCATTCGAGGTGGATCCGCTCTGGCCCAAGCCGCTGCCGAATGGCTGGCTGCTCGGCATGGTGATCGGCCTTGGGATCGACTCGCGTGATCACGTGTTCATCGTGCACCGCGGCGCCGCCACCCTCAATGCCCGGACCGAAGGCGGCTATCCGCTCACGGGGCCGTGTTGCTCCTCGGCGCCGCCGGTGCTCGAGTTCGATCCCGAGGGCAATCTGGTGAATTCGTGGGGTGGGCCGGCCGATGGTTATACCTGGCCGAGCAGCAACCACGGAATCGGGATCGACCAGCTGGACAACGTCTGGATCGGTGGCAACGGAACGCCCGATTCGGCCCGGGCGATCGGATTCGACTCGCATATCCTCAAGTTCACGCACGACGGGAAGTTCCTCCAGCAGATCGGGGTGCCGGGGCGCCCGGCGAACTCGAAGTCGATGGATTCGTTCGGTCGGGTGGCCAAGATTTCCTTCGATACGCGTGCGAACGAAGCGTACGTTGCCGACGGATACGGCAATCGCCGGGTGGCGGTGCTGGACATGACCACCGGCGCGATCAAGCGCTTCTGGGGCGCGTACGGCAACGTGCCGAGCGACTCGAACTATGGCCCGTACATCCCTGATCGCCCGTTGATCCCGCAGTTCCGCACGCCGGTGCACTGCGCCGAGCCGACGCCGGACGGGCTGGTCTACGTGTGTGACCGTGTCAACAACCGGATTCAGGTGTTCCGCAAGAACGGCACGTTCGTGAAGGAGAAGCAGATCGCCCCTCGCACGATGGGTGATGGCGCCGTCTGGGACATTGCCTTCTCACGTGATCCTGCGCAGAAGTACATGTACCTGGCTGATGGCAAGAACGAGCGGGTGTATGTGATGGATCGCGAAACACTGGAGATCCTCACCGCATTCGGCGACGGTGGCCGGCAACCGGGCCAGTTCTTTGCCGTGCACTCGATCGCCACGGACTCACGCGGCAACATCTTCACCACCGAGACGTACGAAGGGAAGCGATTGCAGCGCTTCGTGTACAAGGGGCTCAAGCCGGTGACGAAGCCGGATCAGGGCGTGGTCTGGCCAGCGCGCCGATGATG
>JANMNM010000279.1:0-50727 GCA_031373905.1 Gemmatimonadaceae bacterium
GGAGCCATGCTTCGAACGATCGCCAGCGGATTGACGACGGTGCTGATGTCGGGCACCGGCAACTACAAGGCGATCACGTTTGACCGGGATGGAAAGCAGGTCGCGTTTGTCTCCGACAGGGATGAGCTTGCGGCGGCAAAGCCCAGGTACGCCGCGTACCACGCCGCGGTGGGGAAGGGAGCGCCGGCGCGCCGCGTGGTGGCGGCCGATGCATTCGCGCCTGGGGCAACCGTCTCGGATCGCCAGCTCAGCTTCACCCGTGACGGGAGCACGCTCGTCGTCGGCGCAGCACCGATCCTGCCCGACAGCATTCCTGCCGATTCGCTCGCTGACCAGGCGCAGGTGGATCTCTGGCATTTCCGCGATCTCCGCCTGCAGCCGCAGCAGAAACTCGAGGCTGGACGCGATCGCGCACGCACCTGGCTGGCCGTGCATCGCATTGCCACGGGTACCACGCGGATGATCGGACACGATAGCATCGGCCGCGTCTCGCTGAGCGACGACGGCAATGTGGCGATGATTCTGAGCGACGCCAGGTATGCACTGGCGCGACTGTGGGGAGATGACGCCACCGACCTCCGGGTCATGGACCCTGCGACGGGAGTCGCGAGAACCATCGCCGAGAAGATCGAGTTCGGTGCTCAGCTCTCGCCGACCGGGCGATACGTGATCTGGTTCGACACTGGCCAGTGGCACTCGCACGACGTTCGCACCCAGAAGACGATCGATCTCACGACGCCGTTGCGCGGGGTCAGCTTTCAGCAGGAAACGTGGGATACACCATCGGCGCCTCCATCGTGGGGCGTCGGCGGCTGGACGACGGATGACAAGTCATTGCTGCTCTACTCCCGCTTCGACGTCTGGGAGGTGGACCCCGCTGGTGCGCGGCCCGGAAGAACGTTGACCGACTCGGTGGGCGTGCGCACGAGCACCGTGCTTCGCGTGCTGGACCTCGACCCGGACGATCGGTTCATCGATCCTGCGCAGCCGGTCCTGCTCTCCGCCTTCAGCGACGTCACGAAGCGGAGCGGGTTCATGCGCGATCGAATCGGTGCGTCGACTGCGCCCGAGTCATTGCTGATGGAGGATGCCGCATGGCGGATTTTGGCCAAGGCGCGTCACGGCAGCGCACTGCTGCTCACGAGAAGCACATACACCGAATTTCCCGACTTGCGCGTCGGGAACACGGTC
Organism: Gemmatimonadaceae bacterium; assembly: GCA_031373905.1. Taxonomy (GTDB): domain Bacteria; phylum Gemmatimonadota; class Gemmatimonadetes; order Gemmatimonadales; family Gemmatimonadaceae; genus JACMLX01. The sequence continues at coordinate 1,192 of JANMNM010000279.1, forward strand.
GCACAGACCACTCGCATTTCGGATGTCAATCCGCAGCAGCGCGAGGTGTCATGGGGCACAAATGAGCTGGTGCAGTGGCAATCGATGGATGGTCATCCGATGCAGGGGATTCTCTTCAAGCCGGAGGGGTTCGATCCAAAGCTGCAGTACCCGATGATTACCTATTTCTACGAACAGCTCAGTGACGGGCTGCACTCCTACGTTGCCCCTGGTGGGCGCAACACGATCAATCCGACCGTCTACACGTCGCTCGGGTATCTGGTCTTCTTTCCCGACATCGCGTATCAGGAAGGCTACCCTGGCGCGAGCGCGCTGAAGTCGATCGTGCCGGGGATTCAGGCGCTGATTGCACGCGGTATCGTGGACCCGAAGCGGATTGGCACTGCCGGCCAGAGCTGGGGTGGGTATCAGACGGCGTACATGATCACGCAGACGAATCTGTTCGCCGCGGCATTCGCCGGGGCCCCGGTTGCGAACATGACCAGCGCGTACGGTGGCATTCGCTGGGAAAGCGGCGTTGCACGAGCGTTTCAGTACGAGCGGACGCAAAGCCGGATCGGCGGTTCGATGTGGCAGTACCCGATGCGATTCATCGAGAACAGTCCGTTGTTCTACACGGACCGGATCCAGACGCCGGTGCTGATCATGTCAAACGACGCCGATGGTGCCGTGCCGTGGTACCAGGGTATCGAATGGTTCGTCGCGCTCAAGCGATTCGGCAAGGAAGCGTATCTGCTGAACTACAACAACGACGGCCACAATCCTCGAAAGCGTGCGAACCAGAAGGACGTCGATCGACGCATGCAGGAGTTCTTCGGGCACCACCTCAAGGGCGAGCCGATGCCGGACTGGATGCGCAACGGCATTCCGTTCCTGCAGAAGGGGCGCGATCAACTGCCGCGCGCGGGCGCTGCAACTGCCGGGTCAGGGCCCGGTGACGACCCGGCAGCGAATCGCTGAGACCTGATCGCGCGTCTCAGAGCCCCGAAAGCAGGACCGCTGCCGCATCATTGCCGACGTTGTGCGGAGCGAGCGGCGCCGGCGAGAGTGGTGGTGCGTCGTCGCCGAAGAGCGCCTGATTGTCGAGCTGCTGCTGCAACGCGAGCAGCAGCTTGTCGAGCTCCTCGCGCGTCTTTCGCAGCCCGCGCCGGAATGCAACGCGGTACAGCGCGGCCACGCCAAACGCAGTCAGTACTGCGGTGCCGCCGACCAACGGCGATGCGAGTGCCAGGCCACCGAGAATCTTGGCACCAATCGGGGCAACCGCACCGATCACGCCGCCGGTGACACCAGCGATCGTCCAGTATGCGGCCTTCAGATTGGTGCGCTGTCCGTCGCGAAGGTCGCCACTGACGACCACCTCGCATTCTGGCGATGCGGCCGTTCCACGTGCCTTCAGTGTCACGTTCAACTGTGTCAGATCCACCACCTTGCACTGATAGATCAGACCGTTCACTGTAGCCACTGAGCCGGCAATCTCGCCCGAGCTCATCGCGCGGTAGAGGTTCGGCACGTCGAAGCGGAGAATTCCACCGTCGAGTGGGTGGCCGTTCACCGTTTCGCGGACCTTCAGCAGGTATGGCCGTGACGTGAATACCCGGCCGATCAGCTGAAGCGTCGCCTTCGGGCTGGCACGGATGACGCGGGACACGCTGATGCTGCGGTCGGTGGTACCAAGCATGGTTGTCACGCGCTTCTCGGTCCGGTCATCGAACGCCGCGACACCCGTACTGCCTGCCACCGTCAGCGCCTGACGTTCCGCCATTGCAATGGCCACGAACTGGCGCGAAATCCCCGCCTCAACAGCGGCGGCTTCCACATCGCGCACGCGGTACGTATCGGCGGGCAGCGGTGTTCCGCCGGCGTCGGCTGTCGCCGGTGAGAGCGTCACGCTGCGTTCCATCCGATGCGCCGCTTCGGCCTGCAGTTGTGCCGCACGTTGCCAGAGGGCCATCGCTTCGCGCTCACTGACGACGTCCGTATTGCCCGGTGAAATGGCGTGGCGCTCTGCCGTCACCACTTCATCCAGTGCCTTGCCCAGCGCATCCGCCAGCGACTCAGCGCTGTCCCACCGGCTCCCCGGTTCCTTCGCAAGGCACTTGTCGATGACGGCGGCAATCGGCCCCGGTACGAGCGGCCCGCGACTGCGTACCGACGGAGCCTGCTTCGTCACGTGCGAAATGAGGACCGCGTTGGGCGTACCGTCGAATGGCAGGCTGTTGGTCAGCGCGTGAAATCCGACGACACCCAGCGAGTACACGTCGCTGCGCGCATCGAGGACTTCATCACTTGCCTGCTCGGGACTCATGTAATGCACGGTCCCCAGCACACTGCCATCGGCCGTGAGCCGCGCGTCCGCCGAGCGGAGGTCGCGCGCGATCCCGAAGTCGGTCACCATCGCGCGTCCGCTCTCGCGGTCGAGCATGATGTTGTCCGGCTTGACGTCCCGGTGAATGACGCCGCGTGCGTGTGCGTACGCCAGCGCCCAGGCCGTCTCGCGCAGGATCCGTACGACATCAGCAACGGGCAAGGCACCCCGGTCACGAATCCGGTCGCCGAGCGACTCGCCCTCCACGAAGCCCATGCTGAACCAGACCTGCCCGTTCGATTCGTCGGCGCGATGCACCGGGACGATGTTCGGATGACTGAGCTTCGCCGCTGTGCGCGCTTCACGGAGGAATCGATCGCGAGTGGCGTCGGTCGCCGAGCCCGTCAGAAGCACCTTGATCGCCACGAGCCGATCGAGCAGGCGGTCGCGCGCCAGCCACACCGCCCCCATGCCGCCCGCGCCGAGTGGCCGCAGGATGTCGAATGCCGAGCGGACGGCTTCGGGGATTCGTGCGTCCAGCGGGACGCTGTCTGGCAAGTTCGTCATCCGATGGTATTCCGGTGAGTACGGGCCGTGGCCTGGGGCGGTTTCAGCATGTGCGGCACCGCTGCAATCTCGCACGGCGGGAAAGCCCGGCCGGCGATCGCGGCCGCGTGGTGGAGGTGGCGCCGTGGGTCTCGGCTCCGCGCACGAGTCCTTGCGCCCCCCGCTCGGCCGCGCCGGAAGCAACAGAGTTGCACGCGACGGTCGTCCGCGGCGCTGCCGACGCCGTTGATGCGCCGTTCGCGTGCCACACTGACGCCACGAGCATACCCTCGACACACGAGTTGCCCTAGAATTCCGCACCATGACAACCCTGCCGCTTCCTGCGCACCTCCCCACGGGCCCCGCTGCGCCGTGGACCATCGAAGACGCCCGCACGCTTTACAATGTCGAAGGGTGGGGGAGCGGGTATTTCGATATCAACTCGAAGGGCCACGTCGTCGTGCGGCCCGACCGCGAGCACCCCGACCGAGAGGTCGATCTGTTCGAGCTGGCGCAGGACCTCGAGGCGCAGGGCGTCGCAATGCCGGTGCTGCTGCGGTTCTCGGACTTGCTGCGCTCGCGCGTGCATCAGCTCAGCGAGGAGTTCGAGGCGGCGATCAAGGAATACGGCTACACCGGGAAGTACACCACGGTCTTCCCGATCAAGGTCAATCAGCAGCGCCATGTCGTCGAGGAGATCCACGAGTTCGGTCAGCCGTACGGCGTCGGTCTCGAGTGTGGTTCGAAGCCGGAGTTGCAGGCGGTGATCGCGCTGACGGACAAGACGGACCATCTGATCGTCTGCAACGGCTACAAGGATCACGAGTTCATGCGTCTGGCGCTCATCAGCCAGAAGCTCGGCCATCGTGTCTTCATCGTGCTGGAGCAGCTCTCGGAGCTGGATGTGCTGCTGGAAGTCGCGGACGAACTCGGCGTGATTCCCACCGCGGGGGTCCGCATCAAGCTTGCGTCGGCCGGATTCGGTCGATGGGCGCAGAGCGGTGGCGAGAAGAGCAAGTTCGGTCTCAACGTGGCGCAGCTCGTGAAGCTGATCGACCGGCTGAAGTCGATGGGCAGGCTGGATATTCTCAAGCTCATTCACTTCCATCTCGGCAGTCAGATTCCGGACATCCGCTACATCAAGGCCGGGCTCCAGGAAGTCGCGCGCTTCTACACCGAGCTGCGCCGGATGGGCGTCGATGTCACCTATGTCGATGTCGGTGGCGGCCTCGGTGTGGACTACGACGGCACGAATTCCACTGCGGAGGCCAGTGTCAACTACACGCCGCAGGAGTACGCGAACGACGTCGTCTACACCATCGCCGAGACCTGCCGCGAACACGACCTGCCGATGCCGAACCTCATCAGCGAGAGCGGGCGCGCACTGACCGCACATCATGCGCTGATGCTGGTGAAGGTGATCGATGTGGAAACGAACACCGTTCCAATGCTGCCGGAGCTGACGGACGACGATCACACCCTCCTGCACGAAATGCTCGAGGATTGGGGCACCGTGCACTCCGGTGAGGCACTCAAACCGCGCAAGGTTCGTGAGATCGCCCACGACGCCAGCTTCGACAAGGAGCGTGCGCGACAGTATTTCAGCGCCGATGCGCTCGATCTGCGCTCGCTTGCCATTGCGGAACAGTTGCACCTCGGCATCATGAACGGCCTCCAGCGCATCGTCCGCGCCGACGGGGAGGAGTTCGAGGACATCATCCCGGAAGTGGAAGCCGCACTCACGGATCGCTACTTCTGCAACTTCTCGCTCTTCCAGTCACTGCCGGACCATTGGGCCATTGACCAGCTCTTCCCGGTCATGCCCGTGCATCGGCTCGATGAACGGCCTGATCGCATGGGCACCCTGCAGGATGTGACGTGCGACTCTGATGGCAAGATCGATCGCTTCGTCGGCGACAGGAACGGCCGCCCGAGTCTGGAGCTGCATGTGCCACGTGACGACGAGGAGTACATCCTTGGCATCTTCCTCACGGGCGCGTATCAGGAAATTCTCGGCGACCTGCACAACCTCTTTGGCGACACCAACGCCGTGCATGTCAAGCTGGCTGAGGACGGCCGCTACGTCGTGAGCGACATCGTCCACGGTGACACGGTGACCGAGGTCCTGAACTACGTCCAGTTCCATGCGCCGAACCTCCTCGCGACATTCCGGCGCAAGGTGCAGAACGCGGTCGGGATCACGCGCACGGAGGCGAACGCCTTCATTGCCGACTACGTCGCCGGACTTGAGGGGTATACCTATCTCGAGGGTGAGGCCGCACGATGACTGATCCGAGATTCGCTGAACCGGCGCCCACGCCGTCGGCCGCGTCTGCCTGGGAGGATGTGCTCGACATCTTCTACTCGCCGCGTGAGGTGTTCGAGCGCCGTCGTGACGGGAGCTACTGGGTCGCGCTGCTCGTGCTGGCCGGGCTCACGCTGGTGGTGTACTTCCTCTCGATCCAGATGTCGGACGCGATCGGCGATGTCGAGTTCAAGCGTGCGATGGCGAGACAGACGCAGAAGCTCACACCGGAGCAGATCGCGCAGGGACGCGCGTTTGCCGAGAAGATCAAGGGGCTGCTGGTGTATGTGCTGCCGGTGATGGTGATCATCGGCGCGTGGATCAGCGGCCTGATGACGATGCTGCTTGGAAACATGATGGGTGGGAAACTGACCTTCGCACAGGGCACTGCGATCGCCGCGTTGTCGTCGATGCCGGAACTGCTGGGGAAGGCCATCGTCGGCGCACAGGGGTTGTTCCTCGATACCTCCACCGTGCAGCACAAGTACTCGTTCGCGCTGAATGCGGCGCGGTTCATGCCCGGCGAGTCGAGCAACTGGATGCTCATGTTCGGCGCGCTTGCCGACCCATTCGTGATCTGGGGCGCGGCCCTGCTCGGGTTTGGCGCGTATATCATCGGCCGCATGGAGAAGGAGAAGGCCGCCGTCCTGGCCGTCATTCACGCGCTGATCACTGCGGTCCTCATTCGCTGACGGATGTCAGTCCGCTCCAACGACAACGCCCCTGGTCAGCGCTCGCTGACCAGGGGCGTTGTTGCATGCGCGCTCGAAGTCGTCGCGCTACGCCTGCGCCGCCGCGAACCGCTCACCGACCTTTGCCCAGTTGATCGTGTTGAACCACGCATCGAGGTAGTCCGGGCGGCGGTTTTGATACTTGAGGTAGTACGCGTGCTCCCACACGTCCACGCCGAGCAGGATATCCGCCGGGCGTGTGCCATCCATGATCGGGTTGTCCTGATTCGGTGAGCTGCTGATGCTCAGTGTTCCGGCGCGGTGCACGAGCCACGCCCATCCACTGCCGAACCGACCGACACCGGCAGCCTTGAGCTTGTCGCGAAACTCGCTGTAGCTGCCGAATGTGCTCGTCATCAACGTCCCCAGCGCACCGGTGGGCTCGCCACCGGCATTCGGGCCCATGATCTCCCAGAACAAGGAGTGATTCCAGTGGCCTCCGCCGTTGTTGCGGACGGGGGCTCGAATCGCCTCCGGCACGCTGGCGAGGTCCGCGAGCAGCGATTCGAGGGACTTTGACGCATGCTCCGGCGCCTTCTCGATGGCTGCATTCAGATTCGTGACGTATGCCTGATGATGCTTGCCATGATGAATGCCCATCGTCATGGCATCGATCGAGGGCTCAAGTGCATCAAGCGTGTATGGCAGTGCCGGCAACGTAAATGCCATTGCATCTCCGAGTGTGTCGTTCGTGGGGTGGGACAGGTCAGACAGGAAACGTACAGGATCGTGCGGCTGGGCTGAAATGAACACGGCGGCGTCAGCGGTGCTGACAGACGCGCTCAGCGCGCGGCCTGCGCCTTCTGCCGTTCGCGCAGCCAGCTCAGCACGCCAGGCATGATCGACAGCAGGATCACGACGAGGATCACTTTCTCGACGTGCTGCGCAACGCCGGGTACGGTACGGCCGAGTCCATAGCCAATGAGCAGCATGCTCCAGATCCAGAGAACGCTGCCGGAGACGCTGAAGCCCAGGAACCTGGCGTACGGCATGGCGCCAACGCCGGCAAGCACCGGGGCAAACGTCCGGACGATCGGAACGAATCGTGCAATCATCACTGTCTTGCCGCCGTGCTTTGCGTAGAACTCCTGCGCACGCTGCAGGTACTTCCGCTTGAAGATCAGGCCATCCTGCCTCGTGAACAGCTTGGGGCCAGTGAAACGGCCGATCTGATATCCCACCGAGTCTCCTACCATGGCGGACGCCATCAGCAGGAGCCCCAGCGACCAGACATGGATCCCGAACTCCGGGCGCGTCGCGCCAAGCAACCCCGCCGTGACCAACAGTGAGTCGCCCGGAAGAAACAGGCCCACCAGCAGGCCGGTCTCACAGAAGATGATCAGCATCATTCCAACCGTACCTGCCCAGCGGACGAGTTCGGGGAGGTCGCGCAGCCGGGAAAACAGGTCGTGGAGGAATTCCATAGTGTGTCAAGGGTGTCGAACACGTCCGGGCGGGTACTGGCCGGTACCGGATCACGTCGGTGTCGCGGCGGGAGAAGGGAGTCCGACGCCGCAGCGAGGAAAATCACCGGTGAGGGCTGTCCGCACAACGCCGGAGTCGACTACTGTGCCCTCTTGTGAACAGACACCCCGATTCCTCTGAGCTTCACCCATCCGGTCTGGATGCGCTTCCGCCGCACACCGTGCTGGTGGTCTCGCACACCCATTGGGATCGCGAGTGGTATCATCCACTTGGTGTGATGAGGCACCGCCTCGCTGAGCTGATCGACACGCTGCTCGACGAGCCTGATGGGCTCTCGTTCCTGCTCGATGGGCAGTCGATCATCCTCGATGACTACCTCGCGATGCGTCCGGAGCGGCGAGACCGCCTGCGGGCGGCACTGCGCGGCGGTGAAATTGAAGCGGGACCGTGGTACGTGCTGGCTGACCAGCTGCTGCCAAGTGGCGAAGCCCTCGTCCGGAATCTCCTCGAAGGCACTCGGACCGTACGCGAGGCCGGGGGAGCGCCTCCGGCCGTCCTCTACTCGCCCGACGCGTTCGGCCACTCCGCCGGAGGGCCGGTCCTGGCCCTCGGATTCGGCTTGGACACCGCGATCGTGTGGCGCGGCTTCGGCGGCCCGGATCACCCCGACAGCACCGTCGCATGGTGGGCCCATCCAAGCGGTGACGGCGTCGTGCTCTATCACCTGCCCAAAAGCGGATACGAACTCGGCGCATCACTGCCGGTCTCGGATTCCCTGGCCGGACATCGCTGGCGAAGCATCCGAGACGCCGTGATCGGAAACAACGCGCTCGGTGTCGCGCTGTTGTTGAATGGTGCGGATCATCACACTCGGCAGAAGGATCGAGTCGCTGCGATCGCCGCGCTTGTCAGGGCAGCGCAGCCGCAGGAGGTATTGCCGGCGTCCCTCGACGCGTTTGGCCATCGCTTGCGTCACGCCGCGACGGGAAAGGACCTGCCGCTCGTCATGGGAGAACTTCGCGACTCGAGCGGCTGGGCCTGGTCGTTGCAGGGAACCTTCGCGACGAGAGCGCATCAGAAGCGCGTGAATGCGCAGACGGAGCGACTGCTCCTGCGCGATGCTGAGCCGTGGGCGGCGCTCGCGTGGTATGCGCGCAGCTGGAGTTCGGGAAGCATGCGAAACGCGTGGCGGACAGTGCTCGCGAACCATGCGCACGATACGCTTTGCGGTTGCAGCATCGACGCCGTCGCGGCCGCCTCAGATCAGCGCTGGATCGACGCGCGTGACCAGGGTGAAGCGATCCGTGACGATGCGATCCACGCTCTGGTGGAATACGACAGGGCCGTGCAGCGCGAAGTGGAGCCGCTGTGGCGTTCGACAGTGCTGCTGCGAAACCCGGCGCCGCGTGCGCGAGGCGGTGTCGTGAAGCTCCGACTGGTCGATGCGGCGATCCCGGATCCGGTCGGGCCGGGGAGCGCGGCGAAGTCCGGAGCGCGTGTCAGCCAACCGGCGGCCGGCGTCGAATGGAGTGGCGACGAACATCTGCAGCTGCTGGGACGCTCGCGGCACTTCGACCGCGTGGAATCTCCGCTCCATTATCCACGGAACTCGGTCGTGCGCGTCAGCGACGTGCTTGCCTGGATGGCCCCGATTCCCGGTTATTCCGTGCAGCCGATCGTACTCTCGGAACTTGCTGGCCGCGCGCATGCCGTCCCGGCTCGGCTGCGAGTCCGCGGCAACGACACTGAGTTGCATGGTCCGGCATGGAAGATCAGCGCCACGATGCAGGGAACACTCGCGACGCACGTCGCGACCGGCGCCCGGATCAATCCCGTGGGTTGGCTCGACGACACGACGGATGCGGGTGACACATATACGCCGTCGCCACGCGGGCAACCCACGATCGCACACTGGTCGGCACCGCGCATGCATCTGCGCGGACCGCTGCGTGCCGCGTGGGAGCTGACCGCCGCCTTTCAGCGGCCTCCCATCTCGATTGCCGCTGCCACGGAGCCGTCATCGCGGGAGCTTCCCTCGCGCGACACTGTGGACGTCAGTGTGACGGCGTCGATTGCGTTGCAAGCGGGCGCCGAGTGGATCGAGATCGTCCTTCGCGGAGACAATCGGGCTGGCGATCATCGCCTCCGGTGGATCCTGCCGTTGCCGCGCAGTGTGCATCACAATTTCGTGGTGGCCGACGCCGCATTCGGCGCGGTGGAGCGCCCCGCCAGCGAGCGTGATCCGCGAGAGTGGACCGCTGAACGACGTCTCGGGACCGCACCGTTGCAGCGCTGGCTCTGTCTGGTTGGCGAGGCATACAGCCTTGGCATCATCAGTGACGGACTGGCGGAGTACGAGCTGCTGCCCTCAGGGCACCTGGCGATCACGCTCGTCCGGGCCGTCGGTGAGCTGTCGCGACGTGACGTCCCTGAACGTCCAGGACACGCCGGCTGGCCCGCGAGCACTCCCGGCGCGCAGTGTCTCGGCGAGTTTGAAGCCCGCTTCGCACTCACGATCCTGCCGGTCGATCGCGAGGAGGCCCTCTCCGTGATCGAACAGACCGCGGACGACGTGTTGCTGCCCGTGACGGGCGATACGGTACGTGGAGTCGGAACGCTGCTGCAGAACTTCGACGGACTGACGCTCGACGGCGCAGGGCTCGCTTTCAGCTCTGCCAAGCGAAGTGACGATGGCGAATGGCTTGTCCTGCGCTGTCTGAACCAGACCGCCGCCGCCGTGCGCGGCGTCTGGCATCTCCCGCGGGCTGCAACAGAGGTCCGCCTCTCACGCCTTGACGAGACGGCGGGGCAGGCAATGACCGGCACGGGAAGTCGTATCCGCTTCGAGGCGCCGCCGAACGGTGTCGTCACGCTGCTGGTGCGCTGAACCCAGTGCTGCCTCGCGCTTCCGCGCTAGGCGACGGCGACGTCCGGCGTCCGCAGTGAACGGGCGACGGCGCTCAGCCTGAAGAGAAACCCGGTTGCCGCTGCAGCCTGGGCGACCAGCGCCGGGACGAGCATCCCGGGGACGAGGATCAGGAGGCGACTCGTTCCATACAGCAGCGCGAGCAACCGAGCCTCACTGCGCGGCGGCGGAACATGATGTGCCTCTGTCGCAGCCGTGGCCGCGTCCCACACACGGCGGAGCGCGCCAAAACTCGCTGCAGCGCCCGCCACAGGGACGGCAAGGACCCAGAGCCCGAGCGGGCTGCACATGCGCTGCGGGCCTGGAATGGCCATCGCAAGCCGCCGAAGCGCGACGCAGAACAGCACCTGCGCTGCGCCGTAACAGACGACGAACACCAGCGCTCCGCGACTGAAGTTCTGGTCCCACGGCAGCAGCGTCGCCCCGAAGTGAATGGCGCGATCGATCACGGCGTCGAGCATGGATGTACGGTACCACATGGACCATGCCGTCCGTCAGGGGCCCGCACGACCCGCCGCCTTCAGCTGCACCCAGTCGCCGATCAGCGTGGTTGTCGTCACCGTGATCACGACTGCCAGCCCAGGGGCAAGCGCAATCCATGGCGCGGTGACGAGATGCTCGCGACCTCCCGCGATCATGTTCCCCCAGCTTGGCTGCGGCGGCTGCACGCCGAGGCCAAGAAAGCTGAGCCCACTCTCGAGCAGAATCGCATTGCCGATGCCCAGCGACGTCGCCACGATGGCGGGAGAAACGGCGTTCGGAATGACGTGCACCACGAGGGTGCGAAGTGATGACGCACCAAGCACATACGCCGCCGCAGTGAAGTCACGTGCCACCAGGCCAAGGACCTCCGCCCGGACCAGTCGCGCCACGCCCATCCACCCTGTCAGTGCGAGCACCGTGACGAGCGTGGGGATCCCTGGGCGCCAGAGCGCGGCACATGCCAGCAACAGCACGAGCCGGGGAACGGACTGCAGCGTATCGGCAACCGCAGTCACCGCAGTGTCCAGCCAGCCCCCGCGCCAGCCCGCCGTCGCGCCGAGCACTGCCCCCACCAGGCCGCTGAGTGCCGCACCCGCCACACCGACGAGGAGCGACAGACGGCCCGCGGCAAGAACCCTCGCCAGCACATCACGGCCAAATGCGTCGGTGCCGAACACGTGCCAACCGTGGGTGTCGAGCGTGAGCGGTGCATGGAAACGTTGTGCGAGCACGTCGCCGATCACCGTGGGATCGCGCTGGATGACCATCGGGCCAATGGCACAGGCAAGGACGAGCACCGTCAGCGTCGCGCCGGCCACTCGCACTCGCATCGGCGTGGTCTCGCTCATGCCCGCGCCCGCCGTGGATCGAGCAGCGGCAGCACGAGGTCGGTCAGCAGGTTCGTCACGATGACCGTCGAGGCGAACAGCAGGGTCGTAGCGAGTACCACGGGGTGGTCGCGCTGCGCCACCGCGGAAAGCAGCAGTCGGCCCACGCCCGGCCAGGCGAAGACTCCCTCCACGAACACCGACCCGGCTACGATCCCGGGAACGGAGAGTGCGACCAGCGCGACGATCGACGGCATCGCCACACGGACAACATGCCGGTTCCACGCCGCACCACGTGTCAGCCCTTTGGCGGTCGCCGTCCGCCAATGCTCGCCTCTCGACGCATCGAGGATTGCCGCTCGTGCGAACCGCGCCACACCGGCGGCACCGGTCAACGAGAGCACCAGCACCGGCAGGACCGCGTGGCGCAGCACGTCGGATACTGACCCGGCGGAGCTCAGCACGCCCGGGTCTCGCATGGCGAAGGCCGGAAGTCTCCACCCTGCTGGAATGCCGAGGGTCGCCGCACCGACGGTGACGGCCGCAACGAAGGCCAGCGACAGCCAGAAGGTCGGGGCCGCATACACGGTGGTGGTGGCGACCGTCAGCAGCGTGTCCGCACGGCTTCCGGCACGGCGAGCCTGCACGCTGCCCAGCAGCACGCCAAATGCAACGGTCAGGGCAAGCGACGCCAGCCCAAGACCCATCGAGATCGGGAGTGCATCGCGGATCCGCTCCACGACCGGTCGGCCGGTGGCGAGGCTGGTCCCGAGGTTGCCACGAGCGATATTGCCAAGCCACCGAGCATACTGTTGCACGAGCGGGGCATCCAACCCCATGTCGGCGCGAAGACGCGTCAGCGTCGCCGCGTCCGCCTCAGGCGGCAGCAGCAGCAGCGCCGCATCACCCGGAGCCGCGTGCACCAGCAGAAACGTCAGCGTGCAGACCAGCCAGAGCAGGGCGAGCGCGGTGCCGGATCGGCGAAGCAGGTTGGCCACGCCACAATGATCGCCCGCGTGCGCAGCGCCGCCAACTTTCTTGCGCTCTGCGTCGTTGCCGGCGCCTGTGCGGGCTCCGCGCGATCGCCGGACACAATTGTCATTGCGTCGGGCACGGACCTCGAAGGCATGCAACCGCTCTTGACCGTGCACCCGCTCTCCCGACAGGTGCAGCGCTATCTGGTCTTCACACCGCTCGCACGCCTCTCGGCCACGCTCGAGCCGGAACCGTGGGCCGCTCGCCACTGGACGTGGAGCGCGGACCGGACGAGCCTCACACTCGTCGTTGACACGGCACTCCGCTGGCATGATGCGCAGAAGCTCTCGGCCGCCGACGCGCGGTTCACTCTGACGCTTGGCAAGAACCCCGCGGTCGGCTACGGTCGGCGCGCAGACCTTGACCCGATCGATGCCATCAGCGTCCGCGGCGACGACACGCTGATCGTGCATTTTTCGGGACCGCAGGCGGGTGTTCCGCTCGTGTTCGCCGAACTGCCCCTGCTGCCGGAGCACATTCTGCGCGACGTACCACTGGCATCGCTGCGCCGGCATCCCTTCACGATGGCACCGATCGGGTCCGGTCCATATCACGTTGTAAAGCGCGAGGCAGGGCAGCGATGGATCCTCGAGCGTGTCCCCTCGTTTCCGGCGCGACTCGGCGGGATGGCCGCGACGCGCAATCTCGTCATTGCGGTGGTCGATGAAGCCACCACGAAGGTCGCGGGGCTGGTCAGCCGAGCGGTCGACATCGCAGGTGTCAATCCGGCCACGGCAACGCTCGTTCGGCGGGATCCGACACTCCGCGTGATCGAGTACCCGACGTTCTTCACCAACTGGCTGGTCTTCAATCCGTCCTGTGCGGCAGTCCGGGATGTGCGGGTGCGGCGGGCAATTGCGATTGCGGTGGATCGGAAGCGGATCGTCGATGCAGGTGTTGGAGGGTTCGGCGTGCCAAGTGCGGCACCCACGGCGGATCTGGCACGCGACACGACGGCCTCAGACACCGTCGCGGCCGACGCGCTTCTTGACGCGGCTGGCTGGGCGCGTGATGCGAATGGCTGGCGGGTACGCAATGGGCAGCGCCTGTCGATCGATATGCTCACGGTGAGCACGGGCGACAACCCCGTCGAACAGCTGCTGCAGTCTGACCTCCGATCGCGCGGGATCGACCTGCGTATCGCCACGCGCGACATGGGTGCGCTGCTCTCGAGCGCACGCACGCGAGCGTCAGGCCACTGTGCCGTGTACACCGGCGTGGCCGGCGATCCCGCACGCAGCCAGCTCGCGGCGATGTTCGATCCTGCCGTGGCAGGCGGCGCACTGGATCTCGGATCGCTGCGGCCCGCGAACCTCGGCGCGGCATTTGACCGGCTCGCGTCGAGGACGGACGCAGCGGGACGTGATTCCGCATGGTCAGCAGTGTTTACCATTCTCAGGGACAGCATGCCGGCCACGCCGATCTTTCACTCGCGCGGCGTGCAGGGACTGACGAAACGCCTGCGAAATGTGTCGATCGATCTGCGCGGCGAACTCTATTCCGCGGCGCGGTGGACGCTGGACCCATGACGTCGTTCGTCAATCAGCAGGCGCTGCAGGATCGCAGGCGTGCGCTGCGTGACACAACCGCAATCGGAGGGCTCGCGTCGTCGCTCCAGTGCGAGCTGCATGCTGCGCTGGACGTACCAGTCCCTGACGGGAAATCGCGGCTCACGAGGCATGGTGGCCGCTGCGTCCGCTGCACGGTGCTGCTCGACTTCGATCCGCGCCAGCCGTTCCGGCATGCATGCCCGAACTGCCACGAGACCTACACCGATCACGTGCATCACCAGTGGTGGCTGATGAACGCCCACCTCTGGACCGCCGAGCAGTGCACGCGCGCCGCAGCCCTGGCGTTGCTGCTCGACGACGACCGCGCGGCGCGACGTGCGGACGAAATTCTCCGAGCCTACACGGATCGCTATGCCGCCTGGCCAAATCGTGATAATGCCCTTGGCCCCACGCGACCGTTCTTCAGCACGTATCTCGAGTCGATCTGGTTGCTGCACCTCGCGACGGCGCTGGAACTGCGCATCACCGCCGCAGGGCAGTTGGATCATGGCGCCGACGCGGCGCTCGAACGCCTCGTCCTGCCAAGTGCGCGCCTGATCGCGTCGTTCAACGAGGGGCGCAGCAACCGTCAGGTGTGGCACTGCGCGGCGCTCTTCGCGGCGTCGTCAGTGCTTGATGACAGGAGCATGCGCAACACCGCCGCGGACTCACTGCGGTCATTGCTGCGGGATGGGCTGCACGCTGACGGGAGTTGGTATGAAGGCGAGAATTACCACCTCTTCGCGCACCGCGGGCTGCTCAGCGCGGTCACGCTGGCCGAGCAGAATGGCGTCGAATTGCCGAAGGAACTGCTGTCCCGCTTTGAGGCCGGGTTCACGGCGCCGTTCCGGACGATGTTGCCTGACGGCACGTTCCCGTCACGTCGCGACAGTCAGTACGGTATTGCACTGCGCCAGTATCGCACCGCTGACTGGGCGGAGTGCGGTTTCGCGCGCCGCGACACGCCCGAGCTCCGTGCGGCACTGGCCTCGATGTATGCGGACTGGCCGGATGCCGGCACGACAGGCCGCTGGAATTCCACCGCGGACGCGGAACGGAATCAGCCCGGTGTGCGGCTCACGCGCGCCGACTGTGGATGGCGGGCACTGCTGCTCGCACGGCCGCAACTGCCACCACTCGCCAACGCGGTGCCGCGATCCGAGTTGCTCGACGGGCAGGGGCTGGCGGTGTTTCGTCGTGAAGCGGGTCGCTGCTGGGTTGGCCTGGACTACGGTGACCCTGGCGATGGCCACGGGCACCCTGACCGCCTCAATCTCGTGATCGCGACGCGGGATGCGCGGCTCCTGGATGATGTGGGCACAGGCAGTTACACGTCGCCGACTCTCGCCTGGTACCGCAGCTCGCTGGCGCACAACGCGCCGATGGTGAACGGAGAGAACCAGGGGGCCGGCTGGGGTACGTTGCGCGCGCACGATGAGCACGGCGACATCGGCTGGGCTTCGGCCAGCTTCGTGGATCCGACGAGCGGCGTCAGGTTCACCCGGTCCGTCGTCGTCGCGACGGATCACGTCGTGGATGAGGTGACGTGGTCCTCGCCGAGCGAGGTCTTCGTGGATATCCCGATGCAGGCGCAGTATGCGGATACGGATTCGCGCCCAATGCCGAACTGGGTACCATTCGCTCCCGGCACGTCGCAGGACAGCGCGCTCGTCGCGCCAGTCATGCTCGACGTCCCGGACGCGCGGCTGATGCAACTGCAGCTGCGGCCCTTGCCTTCGCCCACGCTGCGGGCACCGCTGGACGCACTGCCGGCGTTTTCGTGCGCGGTGTTCACCGCCGGCCCGGCCATCCTGTGGCGCGCGGGCACGATCGGCCCTCCCGCGGGCGAACCGCACGGGCTCGTGTCGCTACGTCAGCGCGGCGAATCCGGCCGGAGTGTTCGCATCATCTGCTGGCCGGGAGTGTCCGCCGACGTGGTCAGCGGGGATCGCGTGCTCTCGGTTGAGATGGACGACGGCTCGCTCTGGCGTCATCGCGCCGACGAGTCAGGCTGGCATGCGGAGCGCGTCGGGGCGAACGGGCGGTCTGAGACGTTCGCGCTGGCCGGATTCCGGTCAACGGCACCAGCGCCGAACACGCCGCGTGCGACGGAACCCGCGACGGGCGCCGGTCGGAATGTGCTCGTCGGCGAACTGTCATGCGACCTTGGACCGACGCACTACCGGATGACCGAGGAATCGTGGCGTGACGCAGGAGAGCCATCAGCTCACGTGCGGGCCGTACACGCGGGCTCCGAGATCCGTATCGCGATCGATGTCGTGCTGGGACGCGCGCCCACCTTCGCTCCCGCCGTCGCTTCCAACCCGCTCGACAACGAACTCGCCGACGTCAACAGCGACGGTGTGCAATTGCACTGGCGCTCGCCGCTCACGAATGCGTGGAACAGCGTGATCGCGGTCCCCGACGGCGCCGGCGTCCGGCTTGCCGCGGCCGAGGGTGCGAGGGATGAACTCACCGCGCGCTGGGAGCCTGCGCGCGCAGGTTACTCGATGCACCTCACGGTGCCCTGGCCGCAACCGGACCGGCCCTTCTGCTTTGACTGCATCGTGAACGAGCGACCAGCGGCACGTGAACGCCGCCGCGGGCAACTCGTGCTCAGTGGAGCGGCTGGTGCGACAGCGTATCTTCGTGGGGCGCGTCAGTCACCCGATCGCGCCATCTGCCTTGTCTTCGACCCGACCCAGTCGTGAGCGTGCTCCGTAACATCCGCGTCGTGCTCCACGAACCGCAGGATCCGGTGAACATCGGGGGTACGGTGCGCGTGATGAAGAACATGGGTCTCGATGACCTCGTGCTCGTGCGTCCATTCCGCTACGACCCTGAAAAGATCGAGCGAATCGCGCACAACACGCGCGATCTGGCAGGGCGGGTGCGCCACGTTGACGAGCTGCACGACGCACTGCGGGACTGCGTTGCGGTCTACGCGTTCGCGGGTAAGCATCGGGCGGTCCGCTGGCCGGTGATCACGCCGCGCGAGATGGCCGATGTTGCCCTGCAGCACGCCGCCGACGGCCCCGTCGCGATGCTGTTCGGCCGTGAGGATCACGGCCTGCCGAACGAGGCGCTCGATCAGAGCACCGCGGTGGTGTGCATCCCGACCACCGAGCACATGTCGCTGAATCTTGCGCAAGCCATTCTCGTTGGCGCGTATGAGTTGCACCTCGCCGCCGGTGACAGCACGCGCATGCCGCCGCGCCGGCGGAAGGAAGGCCCCGCCGCAACCGTCGAGAATCGCGAACTCACCGTGCAGCGCATCCATCGCGCCCTCGATCTGCTCGACTTCTTCAAGACCCGGAACCCGGAGCACGTGATGCGGGCGGTGCGCTCGCTTGTCTCACGTGCGGAACCGGCCACGCGGGAAATGGACCTCGTCAAGTCGATGGCGATCGAAGTGGAACGCACCCTGGAGCGCGAGACGCGCCGGTCGTTCAAGTCGGCGCTCGCCGGCGAGATGTATGAGGCGCCCTTCTCCGCGGTCCCTGGCATCCAGGGAGGCTCTGCCGAGAGCGACCTCGGGGACGAGATCGCGTGACGATCGACTGGCGTGCTCGCGCCGCGGCGGTGATTCCCGGCGGATCATCGACTGGCAGCAAGCGCCCGGACGCAATGTTTGGTGCCGGTTCCACTGGTCCCACACATGTCACCGAAGCCGTCGGGTGTCGCATCAGGACCGCTGACGGTTCGTGGCTTGTTGACCTGACGTCGGCCCTCGGCGCTGTGACACTCGGCTACGCCGATCCCGACGTGTCCGCGGCGGTGATCGCCGCGGTGCAGCGTGGTCCGGTGGCGGGCCTGCCGTACACCGAGGAAGTCACGCTCGCGGAGCGTTTACGCTCGACCGTCGCGTCGGCGGAACAGTCGCGATTCCTCAAGACCGGTGCTGAGGCGTGCGCCGCGGCAGTACGAATTGCACGAGCGCACACCGGACGCGACTTGGTGCTCGGAAGCGGCTATTTCGGCTGGCTCGACTGGTGGAGTACGGCGTCCGGAGTGCCGCAAAACGCACACGCGGACTACACGCATCTGCCCTTCAACGATCGGGAGCGCTGGCAGTCCGCGATGGCAGGGGCCGGTGACAGGCTCGCTGCGGTCATGGTGGAACCGCTGGTGGAGGTGATGGCCGATGTCGAATGGCTGAAGGATCTTCGCGCGCACTGCGAGCGTGTCGGCGCGGTGCTGATTTTCGACGAGGTGAAGACCGGCTTCCGTATCCATCGGGGCGGGGCGCAGGCGGCACTCGGCGTCACGCCCGACCTGACGACGCTTGGGAAGGCACTCGCGAACGGATTCCCGCTGGCGGCGGTGGTCGGTCGGGAGTCCGTCATGCAGGCGGCCCAACGCACCTGGATTTCAAGCACGCTCGCCACGGAACTGACAGGGCTCGCCGCAGCGCATGCGGTCCTCGATCAGCACCAGCGCCGCGATGTCTGTGGCGAGTTGCAGAAACGCGGCGAGCGCCTGCGCCATGTCATCGAGCGCGCCGGTCTCGATTCCGGCATGGCAATCACCACGAGCGGACACGACACGATGTTCATCATCCGCTGGCCTGATGATCACACCATGGATCGTGTCCTCGCGTCACTGCGCACCGCAGGTGTGCTGGCGAAGCGAGGCCCCTACCAGTTCGCGACCTGCGCCATGTCGGATGCAGACATCGAGGCGGTGGGCGATGCATTTCACTGGGCGCTCAGGCACTGATCATGGCGCCGCGATACCTCATCGACGCACACGCGCATTTCCACTGGGCTGGCAGCCGCGATGACTACGCGCGGTACAACGCGTCCCGGCTCTCGGCGGGTGACACCATCGGCGTGACATTTCATGTCGCATCGATTCTTGGGAGCTGGGGACGAAACTCTCCCACGTACTTCGCGTCGCCGGACGATGTCGTGGCCGGCAATGACGCGATGTACGCAATCGCGCATGAGGAGTCGCGCCGCGTTCGCGCCTTCGTCCATGTGAATCCGAATCACACGGCGCACGCGCTCGGTGAGATTACCCGCGGCGTCGCGGCCGGAGCGATCGGAGTGAAGCTCAGCGCCAGCCGTCGCGCTGACGATGCCCTGCTCGATCCAATTGCGGCAGAGGCAGGACGACTTGGGCTTCCGGTCCTGCATCATATTTGGCAGCATCGCCAGCGTGACTGGGGGATGCAGGAGGCGAGTGATGCCGCAGAACTCGCACGGCTCGCGTCACGTCATCCAGGCACGAGCTTCATCCTCGCGCACATTGGCGGCGGCGGAGACTGGGCGCATACGATCGACATCATCCGTGATGCGCCGAACATCTTTCCGGACACCAGCGGCAGTGGCGTCGATCGGGGAATGCTCGATGCGTATCTCGAGGCCATCGGACCGGAGCGATTGCTCTGGGCCGCGGACCTCACGCTTTGTACCGGGCTCGCCAAGCTCAAGGCGCTCGAGGTAATCGGACTGTCGCCTAAGGCACTCGACGACGTGTGCTGGCGCAACGCCGTCCGGATCTTTCCCCGCGACACCTTTGGCCTGCCGCTGAGTGACCGCGCATGATTCCCCTTCGATTTCCAGTCGACGTCAGCGCATGGATCGGCCCGTATCCATTCCGCGAGCTGCCCCACCCGGACGCCAACGTACTCGTGAGTGTGCTCCAGCGCGAAGGCATCGCGCAGGCGTGGGTGGGCTCGCTGCCGTCGGTGTGGCACCGCGATCCAGCGCCAGCGAACGACGCGCTGTATGCCGCACTCGCGCCACATGCACCGGTCCTGCTTCCGTCGCCGACCGTTCGGCCAGACTGGCCAGGCTGGGAGGCCGCGCTGGACGAAGCATCCAGACGAGGCGCGCCCTCCGTCCGCACGTATCCCATGCAACTCGGCATTCCCCCCACCTCGGCGCTGTTGCCGCGCCTGTCACGTGCCTGTGCCGACCGCGGACTCGTGCTTCAGCTCACCGTCCGGTTCGAGGACCTGCGTCAGCGCCATCCGATGGACGCCGTGCCAGATCTGACGGCGGCGCACGTCCGTGCGGTGGTCCGGGCAGATGCGAGGGTGCGGGTCATCGTGAGCGGCGCTGGGCGCGAGCTCATCGAGGAAACGCACTGGTCGCTGACGCCTTCCGAGCAGGCGCGGTGTTTCTGGGACTGGTCCTGGGTGTGGGGACCACCGGAAGACCACCTGCTGCACCTCGTCACGAGCATCGGTGGAGCGCGCTTCGTGTTCGGCGGATACTGGCCGTTGCGCCTGATTCAGGCGCCGATCGCCTCGTACTCCTTGTTGCCGGAGTTCTTGCCTGGCCTCACGATGACCACCGCGACCGCCATCGCGGAGCAGGCGCGGCGAGGGTCACGCTGAGGCCGTGGCTTCTGGCCAGCGGGAACCGGAGTGCGCGGCTGGCCACTCACCCGGAGCGCGTGCCGCCGCCGTAGGCGAATCCCGTCGCCTTGCGTGCGACGCCACAACGACTTGCGTGTTTTTCACGGGCTCGCTTTCTTTGCTCTCGTACGTGCCCTAACTTTGTGAAAAGTTTCACATGGGCGGCCCGCAGGGTGTCGGACTTCAACAGGTCTCGCAGAATGACGCAGCGGAAGAAGTGGGCGGTGATTCCGGGGTTCCTCGTGGTTGGCGCGATCGCGGCGGGGCTCTCCGCCTGGAGCGGAGCAACCGCGCGGCAGGCCGACGCGGCACAGGCGCCGGCAGCCGCGAACAAGCTGGCATACCCGAAATTCTCGGGGCTCAGCGGCACGAACCTCGACGGAGTCCGTAACAACACCGAGGCCGAGGCGCTGCCCAGGATCAAGGGCACCGAAGGCCTCCTGCTCAACGCGGCGCAAGGCCCGTGGGCATACTCCGGTGCCAGTTCGCCGCAGAATTATTCCCCCGAACAGCCCGTCAAGTTCCCGCATCCGCAGCACGTGCAGAAACTCGGCATGAACTGCACGTACTGTCACAACAGTGCCGGAAAGGCGCAGGACCCGGGACTTCCGGCCGTCGCGACGTGCATGGGCTGTCACACGCTCGTTGCGACAGGGCAGCCGGAGATCAAGAAGCTCGCCGCCTACTACGCGAAGGGGCAGCCAGTACCGTGGGCGCGAATCCACAAGGTGCCGGAGTACGTGCACTTCCCGCATTCGCGTCATGCGAATGGTGGTGTGACGTGTCAGACCTGTCACGGCGAGATCCAGAAGATGCCGCAGGTCTTCCAGTACTCCTCGCTCAACATGGGCTGGTGTGTGAACTGCCATATCGAGCGCAAGGCCCGGTACGACTGCTCCACCTGCCACTACTAGTGATTCGCTCTCGGCGGATGCGTTGCGCATCGCGCCATGTCGTGTTCCACGATCGAGGACAACTGCATGAGCACTGAGTCGGGAGCGACTGGCGTCAAGCGCCGCGACTTCCTCAAGATCCTGGGCGTCACCACGGCGGCCACTGCGGCAACCGGGTGCAGCACGGATCAGGTCAGGAAGCTGATCCCGTACGTAGCGAGCCCGGATGGCACCGTTCCCGGTGTCTCGAACTACTTCGCCAGCACCTGTCGCGAATGCGCGACGTCGTGCGGCATCCTGGTCGAGACGCGCGATGGACGGGCGCTGAAGGTCGAGGGCAATCCGAACACCGAGCTGAATCGCGGCGCGCTCTGCGCCAAGGGTCAGGCCTCGCTGCAGGGGTTGTACAATCCCGATCGTTTTCGTCAGCCGATGGCGCGGAAGAACGGGCAGCTCGCACCCATCACGTGGGACGAAGCGCTGCAGATGCTCGCCACCAGGCTTGGCGAAGTGCGCAGCAAGGGCCAGGCTGCGAATGTGGTGTTCATCAACCAGCATGAATCCGGCAGCTTTCCTGCGTTCCTCGACAACTGGCTCGCCGGCTACGGCATGCCGGCGCACATCAGCTACGACGCCGATGCACCTGCGTCAGCGATTGCCGCGCACAAGGCGGCGTATGGCGTCTCGTGGCCGACGTTCGACTTCGACGCTGCGTCGCTGATCGTCAGCTTCGGTGCCGATTTCCTCGACGGCTGGGGCCCGAGCGTTCCGTTGCAGCTGGCATGGGCGGACGCGCGCTCGAAGATCGAAGGCGCGCCACGCGCGATCTACATCGGCGCACGCCGATCGCTGACCGGGCTGAATGCCGATTCATGGATCGCCTGCAAGCCGGGCTCGGAGTTGGCGATCATCCAGTTCCTGCGCGGCACCAAGTCTGCTGCCGATGCCGCTGCGGCGTCAGACGTCTCGGTCGCCACGCTCGACGGACTGAAGAAGGAGATCACCGGCGCGAAGCGTTCACTGCTCCTCGCTGGCGGAAACGCGGCTGATTCGGCGCAGGTTGCCACGGAAGTGGCCGAATACAACAAGGCGCTCGGCAACGTTGGCATCACGGTCAAGCCGGCGGCGCCACTCGGCATCTACCAGCGGCTCGATGTCTCGGCAGCGGTCTACAACGTGGCGGACCGCATGAACCTCGGCACGGTGCCCGTGCTCTTCGTGCGCGGCGCGAATCCGGTGCACACCTTGCCGCGGTCAGCGAAATTCGCCGAGGGGCTCGCCAAGGTCGGCTTCAAGGTCTCGTTCACCAACGTGCCTGACGAGACCACCGAGCTCGCTGACCTGATCCTTCCGGATCATCACGGACTCGAGAGCTGGGGCGATGCGGAGCCGTCGGCGAATACGCTGCATCTGCAGCAGCCGTCGATGGAGCCCGTGTTCCAGACGCGCGCCACGGCCGATGTGCTGATCGATGTCGCGAAGAAGGATCCGGCGCTCGCCTCGAAGTACGCAGTCGCGGACTACCGCAACTGGCTCGTCGCGCGCTTCCCGGGTGGGCAGGCGGCACATACGCAGGCGCTGACGAAGGGTGTCGCCGCCGCGTCGTCACTGCGCGCGGCGGATCGCAGTGCGGGTGACCTCTCGCGAAAGGCAGCACCCGGCTTTGCCGGGACCGGTGATTTCCACCTCGTGATCAACCCGTCTCCAACGCTCGGGACAGGCGCCGGTGCGAACAAGCCGTGGCTGATGGAGCTGCCGGACCCGGTCTCCAAGATCGCCTGGCAGTCCTGGGTCGAGATGCACCCGATCGCCTGCAAGAAGCTAGGTCTGGTGCGCGGCGACCTCGTGACGATCGAAACGGCGGCGGGCAAGGCCACACTTCCCGTCTACAACTACCTCGGCATCCGGCCGGACACGATCGGTGTATCGCTTGGCCTTGGGCACAAGAGCCAGTCTGCGAAGAAGTACGACCCCGACAGTGACCGCAAGACGCCGTACTTCACCGGATACGGTCGCTATGCGGAAGGCGTCGGCATCAATGCCGTTGACCTGGTGTCCGGTGACACCGATGCAGTGTCCGGTGGCATTGCGTACAGCAGCATGAAGGCCAAGGTGACGAAGACCGGTGAAAACACCGATCTGATCACCACGGAAGGATCCGCGCGTCAGCATTCCCGCGGAATCGGTCAGGCAACGACGCTTGCGGCGCTCATCGCTGCGCGTACGAACAAGGAAGCCGGGCACGACGAGCATGGAGCGGCAGCGAAGCCGGCAGAGCATGGTGAGGGCGCAGCTGCTGGCGGCCACGAGATAGGCCCGAAGGAATGGGGCGGCAACGAGCACGAGTTCGTCGGTGGCGCACCAACGAACTTCCTGCCCGGACTGCGAAGCCCCGTGGCGAACGACGCGCAGGGCGATCTCGGCACGCAGGATTCGAAGGCGAAGGGCATGTACTCCGAGCAGCACTGGAGCGGCATGGCCAAGCGGCGCTGGGCGATGACGGTGGATCTGAGCCGATGCACCGGCTGCTCGGCCTGCGTCACGGCCTGCTACAGCGAGAACAACATTCCGACCGTGGGTGCGAGCTGGCAGGGCAGGGCGCTTTCACCGACCGTGTGGGATACGCGGCCCGGCGCCAACATCCTCAAGGGTCGCGAGATGGCGTGGATTCGCCTCGAGCGCTACTTCGAGGGTGCGGATGACGCCGAGAACACGTTCGACCCCGGATTCGACACGCGATTCGTGCCGATGATGTGTCAGCACTGCGGCAACGCTCCCTGCGAGCCCGTCTGCCCGGTGTATGCGACGTACCACGCGCCGGACGGACTCAACGTGCAGGTCTACAACCGATGCGTTGGAACGCGGTACTGCAGCAACAACTGCCCCTACAAGGTGCGCTACTACAACTGGTTCGGCTATGGCGAGCCTGGTCGCCGCCAGTATGCGTTCCCCGAGCCGATGCAGATGCAGCTCAATCCGGATGTCACGGTGCGAGGCAAGGGTGTGATGGAGAAGTGCACGTTCTGCGTACAGCGCATTCGTGAAGCGGAGACGCGCGCCGATCTCGAGCACCGTCCGCTGCAGGCGGATGAGTTCACGACGGCGTGTGCGCAGGCCTGTCCGTCGAAGGCGATCACGTTCGGTGATGCGGCCGACCCGACCTGGACGGTGGCGAAGCATGTTGAGGATGAGCGAGCGTACCACGTCTTTGAGGTGCTCAACACCTACACGGCCGTGGTCTACCTGAAGAAGATCAACCACACGGTCGAGGCCTGACCCGAATGGCGACGACTGCGAAGCCAGTAGTGGGCAAGATCAAGCGCCCCAACATTCCGGCGGCGGGAATCCAGGTTCCCGCAGTCAGCACGTTTGAGCAGGTCGACAACGAGATTCTCGCGACACTCAAGCCCAGTTCCAAGTGGTTCATGGGGCTCGGTGTGGCGGTGTTTGCGATGCTGATCGGTGCCTCGGCATGGGCGTACCAGATTTACTGGGGGCTCGGCAACGCCGGATACGTTCCGCCGGTGATGTGGGGCGTGTACATCATCACCTTCGTGTTCTGGGTCGGTATCGGCCACGCCGGCACGCTCATCTCGGCCATTCTTTACCTGTTCCGGGCCGGATTCCGCACCACGATCTATCGCGCCTCCGAAGCGATGACGGTGTTCGCGGTCATGACGGCCGGGTTGTTCCCGATCATTCACATCGGCCGGCCATGGAAGTTCTTCTGGCTGATCCCGTACCCGAACTGGCGCCTGCTCTATCCGCAGTTCAAGAGCCCGCTGCTGTGGGACGTGTTCGCGATCTCGACCTACCTGACGATTTCGACGACGTTCCTCTATCTGGGCCTGATCCCGGACTTCGCGGTCATGCGTGACCGTGAGACGAACCCGGTGCGGAAGCGGATCTTCGCCATGCTGTCGCTCGGGTGGAAGAACACCGACCGCGAATGGCGGCACTTCGCCAAGATGTACATGTTCCTCGCCGCGTTCAGCACGCCGCTCGTGCTCTCGGTGCACTCCGTCGTGTCATTCGACTTCGCCATGGCGCTCACGCCCGGCTGGCACACGACGATCTTCCCGCCGTACTTCGTCGGCGGTGCCATCTTCTCCGGTTTCGCGATGGTATGGACCATCCTGATTCCGATCCGGAAGTGGTGGCACCTCGAGCACTACGTGACCCTCAATCACCTCGACGCAACGGCAAAGGTGGTGCTGTTCACGTCGCTGATGGTCGGATCCGGCTATCTGTCCGAGTTCTTCATCGCATGGTTCTCCGGAGTGGCGCCTGAGCAGGAGTACTTCTGGAACCGCGTCTTTGGCCAGTGGTGGTGGGCCGCCTGGATCCTGCTCATCTGCAACATGATCCTGCCGCTGTCGCTGTTCTCGCAGAAGCTGCGCCGCAACCCGGTCTGGCTCTTCATCCTGTCGATCTTCATCAACATCGGCATGTGGTATGAGCGTTTCGTGATCGTCGTGCCATCGCTCAGCCATGAGTTCGAACCGTGGCAGTGGACGCACTACACACCGAGCTGGATCGATATGTGTTTCCTCGTCGGCTCGTTTGGCTGGTTCTTCATGTGGTTCCTGCTCTTCATCAAGCAGATGCCCGTGATCGCGATTGCCGAAGTCAAGGAAATCGTGCCCCCGAAGATGCTCCACGGTCATGGAGGACATCACTGATGCAGGGCGTTCTGGCAGTTTTCCCGCAGCTGGATGCGGTCTGCGCGGCAATTCGCGACCTGAAGGCAAAGAAGGTCCCGAAGGTCACGGTGTA
Organism: Gemmatimonadaceae bacterium; assembly: GCA_031373905.1. Lineage (GTDB taxonomy): Bacteria > Gemmatimonadota > Gemmatimonadetes > Gemmatimonadales > Gemmatimonadaceae > JACMLX01. Next base: position 27,364 of record JANMNM010000279.1, read on the forward strand.
CACGCCGACCATTCAGCATGAGATCGACGACGCGATTGATGCACCCACGAGCGTGGTCAGGGTATTCACGCTCATCGGTGCATCCCTCGGCGTCACCTTTGGGTACTGGGTGTCCATCTGGTCATCGGAGTACTGGCCGCTGCAGGTTGGCGGCAAGGCCATCGCGAGCTGGATTCCCTACACGATCATGGGCTTCGAGATGTTCGTGATGGTTGGCTGCCTGAGCACGGTGGCGGGCATGTTCATCAATGCCCAGATCCCGCGCCTGGTGACGAACTTCGGCTTCGACAAGCGCTTCACGCACGCTGATTACGGCATCTGGATCGAGACCACGCCGGACAAGTTCGACGAGCTCGAACGCACGCTGAGGGCCCATGGGGCCGTGGAGGTTCGCGGTGAGCGCTAAGATCTCGCGCCTGGCCGCGACGGTGCTGATGCCACTGGCATTCAGTGCGTGTTCGTGGTTCACGGACTTCAAGGACCAGCCGGCAATCCAGCCGTGGGATTCGGTGGCCGATACGATCGCGCCGCGCGGGCAGCCGGTGAACTCGGTGCCGATCACCGGCTCGGTCACGCCTGGTTACACGTTCAGCTATCGGGCGCTGCCGAATGTCGTCGACTCGATGTCTGTGCTGTCGAATCCAAGGGCGCCGGGATCCCTGAGCGCCGCGGAGCTGGATTCGTCGCTTGCCAACGGACGTCGCTACTACCAGCAGAATTGTGCCGTCTGCCACGGTGACGCCGGCAACGGACTGGGCCCGGCAACGAAGTACGGCGTGCCGGCGATCAATCTGATGACGGATATGACGAAGACCCGAACCGACGGTTATGTGTACGGCATGATGCGCAACGGTCGTGGATCCATGCCGAGCTACAATAGGATCGAGGAGCCGGATCGCTGGGACGTGGTGAACTACCTGCGCGGCTTGCAGGGAAAGCTCGGCCGCACCGTGCCCACCGGCCCGCTCGGTTATCCGGGGCAGACTGGTTTCACGATTCCGACCTACACCAGGACCGCGCCGACACGCCCGTCGCCGATGTGGCGACCGCCAGCCGCGGCTGCCGTCACGCCAAAGCCGGCTGGTGAGCTGACGACGCCCAAGCCAGCCGCAAAGGGGACGCACTAGTGAGCATTCACAATCCGACCTATCCGCCGAAGGCCGATCTGCTCGCCGCGTCGCAGAAGCCGATCGCAGGATGGATCAAGACAGGCGCGCTGGTCTCGGTGCTGGTTGGGCTGGCCGCGTTCGGCGCCGGTCTCGTCATGTCGCCGGATCGCATCTGGCGCGCGTTTCACTATCACTGGTTGTTCTTCAGCGCCATCAGCTCCGGCGCGGTCATGTTCGTCGGCATCTTCCGGATCGTCACGGCGCGCTGGTCGCGCTCGATCGCCCGGATGATGGAGGGCTACGTTGCCTTCCTTCCGTTCTCGTGGCTCTTCCTCGTCCTCAGTGTCACGATCGGCGGCAAGCACATCTTCCCGTGGGTGGCTGATCCGAATGCGCTGCCGAACGCCGAGCGCATGTGGTGGCTTGGTAATCACACGTTCTTTGCGCTGCGTGAGATCGGCATTCTGACCGTATTGTACGCCCTGCAGATCTGGTTCGTGTACAACTCGCTGCGTATTGACGTGGCCCAGCTCCCCGAGTGGGGCGCAAAGTGGGCGGCCGGGCTGCGCGCAGGAATGCGCGCCGGCTGGGGCGAGGAGCGTCGTGAGCTGCATTCGCAGCACTCCCTGCAGGGCAAGATCGCCGTCGCGATGGCGATCGTCTTTGGCTTGGGCTGGATGCTCCTGCACTACGATCTGTCGATGGCACTGGACGTGTTCTTCTTCTCCACGTTGTGGGGTTGGTGGAGCTTCATGACCGGGATCATGGGCTTCCTGATGAGCTTCTCCCTGATCTTCCTCATGTGGCGCAAACACTTGAACAGCGCGACGATCTACGAGATTCTCGGCGACCAGCAGATCCACGATCTCGGCAAGCTGCGCTTCGCCTGGACGGCGTTCTGGGGCTACACCACCTTCGCTCAGCTGCTGATCATCTGGTACGGCAACATCGGCGAGGAAACGCACTTCTTCCGCCTGCGCCTCATCGATCCGTGGCTGCCGATCAGCTTCACCGTGCTGATGATGGTGTTCGTGGCGCCGTTCCCTGGCCTCATCTCCAAGGCCGCGAAGATGTTCATTCCAACGAACATCCTCTTCGGTGTCGTCTCGCTGATCGGGACGTACCTCCAGCGCTATATCGAAGTCTACCCGTCGCTGTACGGCGTGCCGGCAACCGGCGCACCTTTCGGCTGGCAGGAGCTCGGCATGCTGGCGTTCTATCTCGGCCTCTGGGTGACCTGTTACGCGCAGTTCTTCGAGGCCTTCCCACGGCTCCGGATCACCTGGATGACGTCGAAGTACCGCGACGAAATGCAGATCCCGGTGGATGTCCGCACGATGGAGCCGCTGCCGGCGCACGAGTAGCAGTGCTCTCGGCTGGCGCTGTCCACGGGCAGCGCCAGCCGCACTGGAGGGTCTTGAAGCAACCGGCCGAATTCGCTAGTTTCTTGGGGTACCTGACTGTGAATTCGGGGGTCTAGCTCATCTGGTAGAGCAATTGCTTTGCAAGCAATAGGTGCGGGGTTCGAGTCCCCGGACCTCCATGGTTTGACATCGACGGCTCCGCGCATGCGGGGCCGTTCTTGTTTCGCGCACAGCCCGGCTATGTGCGACCGCGCTCAGACCCATTGCACCGCTATCGCACGCCACGATCGTCAGTCGCGCGAGACGGTCCACTCTGCGGTTCGTGACATCGCATCGGCTCGATTGCGCTGTCTCGAGCGGCGCAGTGCTCCCGTCAGCGCCCGACCAGCGAGGACGCCGGCGGCGAGCGAAACGCCGATCAGCGCCACCTGGAATGCCGTGCCGACCCCCGTCACGACCTTCTGGTTCGAAAAGCTCGTCACGCTCCGGAGTCCCACACCGCCGGGGACGAGAATCAGCAGCCCGGGCACGATCGTGACGATGGGCGTCGTATCCCGCCAGCGTGCCAGAAATGTGCTGCCGGCGCTGACGACCAGTGCGCCAAGAAATGCCCCGAGCTCATCACCGAGCGCCGCGCCAGCAAAGCGAGACGTGAGATAGGCAGCGGCGGCGGCCAGCACGATCCACGGCGCCTGCCTGGCGTCCGCCTGCAGGAGGATGGTGAAACAGAGCGGTGCCACAAGCACGCCGATCCCTTCGGCCCACCACGGCAGCGGGCTCCGCGCGATCGAGACGACCACCTCGTGGGCGACGAGCCAGTCACCGCAGAACGTTCCCAGCTTCGCCCCGAGTGCAACCCCGAAGCCGAGGCCGAGGAATGTCACCAGCGCCCCACTCAGACGCGCCGTTCCGCTCATCAGGTGCCGCGTCGAAAGTTCGAGGAGGCCGGTGGTGAACGTCATTCCCGGGAGCAGCACCACGAGACCCGCTACAGTCATCGCGTACCCCGCGCCGCTGCTCGTGACCGCGGCCACGAGTTGTGCCACGGTCGCGACCGCGAACGCGCACAGCGGCTCTTCGATGTCCCGCCACTCGGTGTGCTTTCGGCTGCGTGTGACGATGGTGCCGCAGAGCAGACCGACGAGCGCCGCGCCAGCCAGATCGCCGAGGGCAACATGGAGGAAGCTGGCCACGGACATCGAGACGAGGACGAACGCCACGATCACCTCTGCAACACCCCACCGAGGCGGCCGCCCAAGCAGCGATTCGATCCGGAGAAGCCCATCCACCGGTCCGACTTTTCCATACAGGACATCGCGCGCAATCCGGTCCAGCCCCGCGAGATGACTCAGGTTCGTGGACCCCGGCTCGGCGCGAATGAGATGCGTTCGCTGCGCATCCGCATGGCCGAAGGCAGCCATGATTGACGTCGGCGTCGAGAAGAACTGCGCTTCGAGTCCGAGCTTCTTCGATACGTCCGAGAGCGTCGCTTCGAGGCGGTGCGCCGAGAATCCGGCGTTGTGCAAGGCTTGTGCAAGCCGCAGCAGGAAGCGGATCGAGTCACCGCCCCCCGGCTCGGGGCCGGCGGCGGCAGATGGCGTGAACGCGTCCGACGTTGTCATGACGAGGCAGTGTACCGCCGGCCGCTGGCTGTGGGCAGGGGCGCGCACCTCCCGTTTCCGCGGAAGCGCGTCATCTTTGGCCCGTGTGCAGTGTCATCCGTCCGCGGCAGTCCACGCGCCAGTCGTCGATCCGCCCCGCCATCGAACCAACAGGAGTCTCGAATGCCCGTCCCAGCCGTCGGCAGTGTCGCCCCGGACTTCACACTCAACTCCACCAGCGGACAGTCGGTTTCGCTGTCGCAGTTCAAGGGAAAGGCGCGCGTGCTCGTGGCGTTCTTTCCGCTCGCGTTCACCGGCGTCTGCACGGCGGAGATGTGCGCCTTCAGCGAGGACTACGACGCCTTCGCCGCTGCCGGTGTGACCGTGCTTCCTGTCAGTGTCGACAGCATCCCGACGCTCAAGGAATTCAAGGCAAAGCATTCCATGGCGGTCGATCTCCTGAGCGACTTCAAGCGTGAGGCCAGCCGCGCGTACGGCACGTTGCTGGAAGACACGTTCTTCTCGAATCGCGCGTACTTCCTCGTGGATTCCGATGGCATCGTGCGCTGGTCGCACGTGGAGGAGGCGCCGGGAAAGAGCAGGACCAACGCGGAAATCCTCACCGCAATCGCAGCATAAGGACGACGTCCGTGCGGTGAAACCGGTGATGGGTGCACGATTCTGCCGGCCAGGATCGGGAAGGCTCCGTTATGCTCCGGGATGCTCGCCGTTGCCCCCGCCGTCGTCCATGCCGTCCTCGCGACGCTCCGTCGTGCGACGGCGGACGCCCGGACGACTGTCGTGCTGCGTGGCGCAGATCCCCGGCAAGCTGCCGAGCTGTCACGGTGGCTTGCCAGGGCACACGGCGCCGGGCGCCGCGTGGTGTGCTCGCATTCTGCTCCGGCCGAGATCGAGGTCAGGCTCCCGGCTCGCATGGTCTGGCCTGACCCGGACCGTGGCCAGTCGGAGCGATCCGGGCCTCCCCGCTGACGCGACGGCACCCCACCTTTCCTCGATGATGCTCCGTTCCCCGCCACCCGGTCGCTGCTGATGCGGATCCTGGTCATCGAAGACGACCCGATCGTCGGGCAGTTTGTGAAGCGTGGGCTCGAGGAGCAGCACTGGACTGTCCATCTCGAGGCCGACGGCGAGTCAGGCGAGCGAGCCGCGGTGCAGGGCGACGCATACGACCTGATCATTCTCGATATGCGGCTGCCGGGAAAGGACGGCCTGTCCGTGCTGCGTGCGCTGCGCGCGAAGGGGTTCCAGCGTCCCGTCCTCGTGCTGACCGCGCAGGATGCAGTGGACGCCAAGGTGCGGACGCTGCGCGCCGGTGCGGACGACTACGTCACGAAGCCGTTCGCATTCGAGGAGCTGTTGGCGCGCATCGAGGCGCTGTCTCGACGACCGCGGCAGCTGACCTCGCCGCAACTGGAGATCGCCGACCTGGTCGTGGATCTCGACACGAGGGAAGTGAGCCGGGCCGGCGAAAGAATCGAGCTCACGCCGAAGGAGTTCAAGGTGCTGGAGTATCTCATGCGGCATCCCGGGCGCGTGATGAGCCGGACGCTGATCACCGAGTACGCCTGGGGGTATCACTTCGATCCGGGGACGAACATCGTGGATGTGGTGATCACACATCTGCGGAAGAAGGTCGACGCGGCGCACGACGTGAAGCTGATTGGCACGGTGCGCGGCGTCGGCTACGTGATCAAGGGGTGATGCGGTGATTCCGTCGATCCGTGCGCGGGTCTCGCTGCTGTTCACGATGGCACTGCTGATTGCAGTGCTCGTCTTCGTCGGCGGGATCTGGATTGGCCGGAAGGACTCGGCGTACTATCGCGAGCTCCAGCGATACGTCCAGTCGCAGGCGGAACTGGCGATCCGCATCATCATGAAGGCTGAGTCGCTCGGTCCGGTGACGGTGGTGCGCGATTCGCTCGTCGGGGCGCAGCTGACGCCGGAGCTCGCGAACGCAATGGAGGTCATCCCCGATTATCTGCTCGTGCTCGACACGACCGGCCGCGCATTGTATGTCTCGGAAAAGGCCCGGGCGCTACCGGAGTCCGATCTGTCCACGCTTCTTGAGCGCTCGCTGGACATCGAAGCCGATTCGACACGCGCGACGCTCCTGACGCTGAGCTCCGGGCAGCTCTTTCTCTCGGCGCGTCTCGAAGACCAGCCGGGCACGCCGATCGCGCGTATCGTCGCCGGCAGTTCCACCAGCACGACGGAAGCGTTGTGGCGCGACCTCCTGCGCTCGATGCTGCTGCTCGCACCGTTGCCGCTCGTCATCGGCGGCGTGGCAGCCTTTTTCATCGGCGGCGTTGCGGTGAGGCCGATCACGACGATCATCAGCGAACTGGAGGCGATCACCGACGGTCGATCGCTGCACCGGCGACTTGGCGGCGCCGACGCCCTCGGCGACGAGCTGGCGAGACTGACCAGCACACTCAACGCCATGATCGGACGCCTCGAGAACAGCTTTGGCGGCCTTCGGCGCTTCACGGCGGACGCGAGCCACGAATTGAAGACGCCATTGACTGTGCTGCGCGCAAGCATCGAACGGGCGATGATGGCTCGTCGCGGTTCCAACGAGCAGATGGAGTATCTCGAGCAGGCGCTCAACGAGGTCACGCGCATGGCGGACCTGGTGAACAGTCTGCTGAGCCTTGCCCGTGCTGACGAAGGGCGGTTCGACCTCGTGCGCGACGTCGTGCCATTTGATGCGATGCTGCGCGACATCGCGGAGACGACGACGATTCTTGGCGAGCCGAATGGCATCGCCGTCGCTGTCACCGAGTGCCAGCCGCTGACGGTGCACGGCGATGCTCCGCGTCTGCGTCAGTTGCTGCTCAACCTCGTTGAGAACGCGATCAAGTACACCAGCGTCGGAGGGACGGTTGAACTGTCGCTGGCGTTGGAGGAGGGATCCGCCGTCCTGACGGTGAAGGACAGCGGGATGGGCATTTCCGCCGCGGACCTGCCGTTCATCTTCGAGCGATTCTGGCGAGCGGACCGTGCCAGATCCCGCGTCAGCGGCCGCGGCGGCACCGGGCTCGGATTGGCCATCAGTCAGTACATCGCGCAGGCTCACGGCGGCACGCTGACGGCGCAGAGTCGGCTCGGCCGCGGCAGCACGTTCACCCTGACGCTGCCGGGTGCAATTCTTCGTGATGCGGTGACTGCTGAGCCGGCATCGGGTCGCGTGGCGTAGTGTAGCGTCGCGAGCGATCACGCTGATACTCGCGGGTCTGCGCGAGCGCAACCGGAAGGGATTGCCGGGCCGCGTGACGATGCGGCAAAGAATCACCGATGCTTAAGCAAATCGTAATGCTGATCCCGTCGCGCCGGGGTGATACGGTAGCGACTATTGCGGTGTCCCGTTCGACCATCATCCGGCACAATGGAGAGGGTGGATGTTCGATCAATTGCTGGAAACGAAGGCCCAGAAGCAGAAGAAGTCCGGTGGCACGGTGATTTCGATCATCCTGCACACCCTTTTCGTTGCGGGCGCGATCTACGCCACGAACAAGACCGCGCAGGCACTCGAGAAACCGAAGGAAGAGAAGGTCACGGTTGTCGAGAACAAGAAGGAACCCGAGCCAGAGAAGCCCAAGGAGCAGCCAAAGCCACAGGAGGTCGTGGCTCAGGTCGCACCGCCGAAGGGCTTCCAGGTGCTGACGCCGCCGATCGATGTGCCGGACGTCATCCCGGATGTCGATCTGAGCCGGAAGGCGACTGACGAGGCCGACTTCAGCGGCAAGGGCGTCCAGGGCGGCATCGCGAAGGGCGTTGAGGGCGGAACCGGTCCTGTGATCAGCGACCAGCCGTACTTCGACTTCCAGGTCGAGAAGGCTGCTGCAGCAATTCCCGGGAGCGGTGCCCCCGCCTATCCCGAAATGCTGAAGAGTTCCGGCGTCGAGGGCGAGGCGCTCGTGCAGTTCGTTGTTGACACGACGGGCCGCGCGGAGTTGGGGTCGTTCAAGGTGCTTCGTGCGTCGCACGATGCCTTTGGCCAGGCTGTGAGAGCGGCACTACCAAGAATGCGCTTTCTCCCGGCGGAAATCGGCGGCCGCAAGGTCCGCATGTTGGTGCAGCAGCCGTTCGCGTTCGCACTCAATCGCTAGACACCGGCGCCGTCCGGCACCTCACTTCACCTTCTTTCGTACTGGGAGTCTCCGATGGATCTCTCGTTGATTGAGCTCTACAACTCGATGGGTAACTTCGCGAAGGGGATCGTCTTCACCCTGCTCGCGATGTCCGCCTGGTCGGTCACTGTGATGGTCTCGAAGTGGTGGACGCTGCGAGCCGCGAAGGCCGAGACGCTGAAGTTTGCGCCTGAATTCTCGCAGTTCCTCGAAGAAGACAATCTCGGCGAAGCCATCAAGCTGGCTGAGACGTACAAAAAGTCACACGTGGCCCGCGTCCTTGGTGGTGCGCTCGGTGAAATCCGCCCGCTGATCCAGGACGGATCCGTCACCGTGTCGGACATCAACACGGCTGAGCGCGCCGTTGAGCGCGAAATGCTGATGACCGTCGTTGGCCTGAAGCGCGGCAATGCCGTCCTTGCGACGGTCGGTGCGACCGCGCCGTTCGTTGGTCTGCTTGGCACCACGATGGGAATCGTGAACGCCTTCACCGGCATGGCCGCTTCCGGTTCAGGCGGTATCGCCTCCATCTCGGCCGGTGTCGCCGAAGCTCTCATCACGACCGCCTTCGGTCTGATCGTGGCCATCCCGGCAGTGTGGGCGTACAACTACTTCCAGACCAAGATCGACAACCTGACGGCAGAGATGACCTACACCTCGAAGGAGATGATCGACTATCTCATCAAGGGTGTGTCGGGCGAGTTCGGACGCTCCCGTTTCACGCGCGAGTTCAATACGACGGCCGGCGGCCAGAAGCCGATCACCTGAGCTGACCCACCGTTAACGAAGGAGCGTCTCCATGGGGATGTCCGCAGGCGGCGGCGGGTCGGTCAAGGCCGAACCGAACGTCACGCCCATGATCGACGTCATGCTCGTGCTCCTGATCATTTTCATGATCGTGGTGCCGCAGATTGCCGCTGGCTTCAAGGCCACTCCGCCGAAGGGTCAGAACATCAAGCAGCATCCCGAAGATGAGAACAGCGATCAGGTGCTGGGCATCGACGCGGAAGGCCAGTATTACCTCAACAAGAAGCCGATCAAGAACGCAGATCTTGAAACGCTCGTGAAGCAGATCTACGACGCCCGTACGATCGACAAGATCATGTACGTCAAGGCGGATGCTGGCCTGCCGTATTTCAAGGTGCAGGACGCGCTCGACATCATTGCAAAGGGTGGCGTGCGTTTGTCCGGCCTGATCGCTGACCAGACGCCGGGAACCAACTCCACGGTGGAAGGCGATTCACCGACGAACGCGAACAATCCTCTCGACCTTAGCGGAGGCAAGAAACCCTAATGTCGATGAGCGCGGGTGAGTCAGAAGGCGGGTTGACGAATGATATCAACGTCACCCCAATGATCGACGTGTTGCTCGTACTGCTGATCATCTTCATGGTCATCGTGCCGATGGCCCGGAAGACGATTGACGTGCAGTTGCCGGATCCGACGCCGCAGCCGCAGCCACCAGGGCCACCGCCTGAGAACATCGTGCTTCAGGTGCTGCCTGGCGGGAAGTTCAAGATCAACTCCGAGGAGCAGACGAGAGAGGCACTTGGTGCGCGACTGAAGGAGATCTATGGTCCGCGACCGGATAAGCTGATTTTCGTCAAGGGTGATTCGACTGCGTTGTACCAGGACGTGATTTTCGCGATGGACGTGGCGCGTGGCGCTGGCGTGAAAGTCATTGGCCACATGCCCAAGACCGCGCAGTAATCCGTTGCGGTCAGCGGGTACGAGAAAGGGCGACCAGGAGACATGCCTGGTCGCCCTCTCTCGTTGCGGGACGAACCTTTCGCACCATCTTAGGCGTACTATCCGACGCAGGACTTCCTCGCCCACCAACGATGCACAACAGCAGCCTCCCGGAATCCGCTGACGTCACTCCCCGCCAGTCGGGACAGCGCCCAAAGTTGCGCCCCCTGATTGGCGTACCGCAGGGTGCACTCAAGGAGAACCGTCGCCGTGGCGCGATCGTCGCGATTGCCTTGCACCTGCTGATCCTCTTCCTGCTGGTATTTCGCTTCCATCGCGAGATCACCGAGGCACTGACAGAGGGGGCCGGTGGCCCTGGGCCTGCGGGTGGGGGCGGTGGAGGCCGCGGAGGAAGCATCGTGATTCCCGAGCGTATCCAACGGATGCAGATGCCCGCGGCGCCGAAACCGCCCTCGACGCCCAGTGTGTTGCCGCCGCTCGTACCCGTGCCCGAAGTGAAAAAGCCGGAGGAGACGAAGAAGGTCGAGACTCCTGCTGCGGAGACACCGGCCGCGCCAGCGGCTGCTGAGACCGCCGTTGCTGCGGCCACGCCGGCCCCGGGGGCCGGTGCAGGGACGGGTACCGATCCTGGCCCGGGCAACGGCCCTGGAACGGGCGGCGGAACCGGCTCAGGCACCGGAACCGGCACGGGATCGGCAACGGGTCCGGGTAAGGGCGGTGGCAATGCCGCGATCTACCCGCCAACTCCCCGCGTGCTCTTCACCCCGCCAAGCCCATCCCCGCGCCGGCTCAAGGGCAAGATTGTTATCATCGAGCTGGATGTTGACGAGACCGGCAAGGTCCTGGCGGCAGAGTTCTCGCCTCGATCTGGAGATGGCGGCTACGACGAGCAGTTCCTCGCCGGTCTGCGAGAGCAGCGTTTTCGGCCGGCCGTTCGACCCGATGGTCAACCCGTTCGATTCACGTACCGGTACGAGATTCTGATGTAGGGCGGGCCAATAGGTCCGCCCTCTGCCGTTTCTGGCGGTGTGCGTGGCGCATGCCAGCGTGCGGTGCAGGGAGTGACACTGGCTCGCCGCTGGCTCCACGGCGATGCAGTGCGTAGCTTGCCGCGTTACGTCGTCCCAGTCCGTGCCGCCCAGGGTACGCCGAGACGGTTACCCTCACTCTCCCTGCATGCCGCCGAAGCTCTGCGACAGTGCCTCAGGTGTCACACGACTTCGTGCCCGTCATTGTGCTCAGTTTGGTGCATCTGCTGGCGGTGCGGCGGGTGCGCCGGCGGAGCATGGAGCGATGCGGCGCACTCGTACAGCCGCGGTGCGGTCAGCTGACCGACGCCTGACTCCCCCCAAAACTCTCTCTCAGTCATGAACGCTTCGCAGTCGTCTCTGCTCGGCATCATCATCGGGTGCAGCGTGCTTGCACTCGTGTTCGCCGGGTTCCTTGCTCGCTGGGTCCTCGCACGAGGCACCGGCACTGATGCCATGCGTGCCATCTCGGACGCGATCCAGGAAGGCGCAGAAGCGTACCTCGCGCGTCAGAACAAGACCATCGGTATCCTGGCGGTTGTCGTCGCGGCGCTGCTCTTCATCGGCTACGGCATCCTCCGCGGGCACAACGACACGGATCCAGTCTCTGATCCGAAAGTCCTTGCCCTCTTCGTGACACTGTCGTTCTTCCTCGGAGCACTCAGTTCGGGGATCGCCGGCTACATGGGCATGTGGGTGTCGATTCGCACCAACATCCGCGTTGCGAGCGCCGCAATGCAGTCACTCAACGCTGCCCTGCAGACCGCACTTCGCGGTGGTGCGGTGTCCGGCCTCTTCACGGTCGCGATGTCGCTGCTGGGCGTCGGGGGGCTGTTCGCGATCATCACGCTGCTCGCTCCTGCCGGCATGGATGCCAACGCATGGGCCCCGAAGATTCCGTTCCTGATCGTCGGGTATGGGTTTGGAGCCAGCTTCGTCGCGCTGTTCGCGCAGCTTGGTGGTGGCATCTACACGAAGGCAGCGGATGTCGGCGCCGACCTCGTTGGCAAGGTGGAAGCAGGCATTCCGGAAGATGATCCGCGCAACCCCGCCGTGATCGCCGACCTCGTCGGCGACAATGTCGGCGACTGCGCCGGTCGTGGTGCTGACCTCTTCGAGAGTACTGCCGCCGAGAACATCGGTGCGATGATCCTTGGTGTCGCGCTGTTCAAGTTCTTCGGTGTGGCCGGCATCCTGTTCCCGCTCGTCATTGGCGCGCTGGGCCTGCTGGCATCGATCATCGGTGTGATGAGCGTGAGCACACAGGAAGACGCCGACCCGATGGCGGCGTTGAATCGCGGCTACTACATCACCGCCGCGCTGGTGTCGGTGATGTTCTTCTTTGCCTGCAAGTGGTTGCTGGTGACGCCCGAGGCGCCTGACGCCTGGATGAGTTTCTTCTGGTGCGGATTGATCGGCATCATCACGTCGATCGCGTTCGTCTTCATCACGCAGTATTACACCGAGTATCGCTATCGCCCCGTGCTCTCGATCGCGGATGCCAGCCAGACCGGCCCGGCGACGAACATCATCATGGGTCTCGCCGTCGGGATGGAGTCGACGGTCCTCCCGGTGATCACGATCGGGATCGCCCTGCTGTCGAGCTACATGATCGGGCAGGGCAGTGGTTTGGTGGAGAACGGTGTCAAGGTCGGTGGGCTGTTCGGCACCGCCGTCGCGACGATGGGCATGCTCGGCACGGCGGGCTACATCCTCGCGATGGACGTCTTCGGGCCTATCACGGACAACGCTGGTGGCATCGTCGAGATGTCCCAGCAGCCGGCATCGATCCGCGACAAGACCGACCGGCTGGATGCGGTGGGCAACACGACCAAGGCGCTGACCAAGGGCTATGCGATCGGTTCGGCCGCGTTGGCGGCGTTCCTGCTCTTCTCGGCCTATCTCGACGAAGTGAAGGCCATGACCGGCTCCGCGTTGACCGTCGACCTGTCGAAGCCACAGGTGTTCGTCGCAGCGCTCCTCGGCGGAATGCTCGTGTTCTGGTTCTCGTCGCTCGCGATGAAGGCCGTGTCCACCGCCGCGCAGTCCGTCATCACGGAAGTGCGCAGGCAGTTCCGCGAGAAGCCGGGCATCATGCTCGGCACCGACAAGCCGGACTACGCGGCGTGCGTGGACATCGTGACGAAGGGCGCACTGCGGGCGATGGTGCTGCCAGGTGCACTCGTGGTCAGCTTCCCGATCATCGTCGGCGTCGTGTTCAAGATGCTCGGCCAGCCGGGTGAACGCCTCGGTGCCGAGGCGGTTGCTGGCTTCCTGATGATTGCAACCGTGGTCGGCATCCTGATGGCCGGTTTCCTCAACAACGCCGGTGGTGCGTGGGACAACGCGAAGAAATACATCGAGACTGGCGTCTACGGCGGCAAGAAGAGCGATTCACACAAGGCCGCCGTGGTCGGGGACACTGTCGGTGATCCGTTCAAGGACACGGCTGGTCCGTCGCTCCACGTGCTGATCAAGCTCCTCAGTACGATCACGCTGGTGATGGCGCCGCTCTTCATCTGATCGTGTCGACTGCCGGTGCACCAGTGTGGTGCGCCGGCAGTTTCCGTTTCTCCGGGTGCCTATGTCGTTGATGCAGCGAAAGCCGATCGCGAGCGCCTCCGAGAGCTCGGGAATGAAGCGCACACTCGGTGTCCGTGACCTTGTGCTGATGTCAATCGGTGCGGTCATCGGTGCAGGCATCTTCGCATCGCTCGGCACCGCGGCGGCAGGCGAAGTGCTGAAGGACGGCACGATCGTTCGATACGGCGCTGGCCCGGCATTGGTGGTGAGCTTTGTCCTGCTCGGCGTCGTCTGCGGCATGGCGGCGCTCTGTTACGCGGAACTCGCGTCGATGATTCCGGCAGCTGGAAGCGCATATGCCTACTCGTACGCCACCCTCGGTGAGCTGGTCGCCTGGATCATCGGCTGGGACCTGATCCTTGAGTATGCGGTTGGCAATGTGGCCGTGGCAATTGCCTGGAGCGGCTACTTCGATTCGCTGCTCAGCGGGTTCAATATTTACATCCCTGGCTGGCTCACGCACGGCTACTTCCAGGCGATGAAGAGCACGCTGCCAGCGGTGCAGCAGGTCGTCGCCGATGCGCCACGCATCGCCGGCATACCGGTGCTGATCAACCTGCCGGCGTTCATGATCGTCGCCGCCATCACGTGGCTCCTCTGCCGGGGAGCGCGAGAGAGTGCGCGGGCAAACGCGATCATGGTTGGCATCAAGCTGCTCGTGTTGACGCTCTTCGTCGTGGTCGGGTCGATGCACATCGATCCTGCCAACTACCACCCATTCGCGCCGAATGGATGGCGAGGGATTCATCAGGGCGCGGCGATCGTCTTCTTTGCCTACATCGGGTTCGATGCCGTCAGCACCGCTGGTGAGGAGACGATAAACCCCCAGCGCAATCTTCCCCGGGGCATTCTCATCGGCCTTGCCATCTGCACACTGATCTACGTGATCGTTGGCGCAGTCGCGACGGGCATGGTGAAGTACGATCAACTGCTCGGGGCAGATCCGCTCGCGAAGGCGTTGCAGCTCGCCGGCCTGGACACCGTCAGCTGGATCGTCTCAGCGGGCGCGGTCGTCTCGATGTCTGCCGTGCTGCTCGTCTTCCAGTACGGACAACCTCGAATCTTCTACGCGATGGCCCGCGACGGCCTCCTGCCGCCGTTCGCAGCGAAGTTGCATCCCAAGTACCGAACACCACACATCACCACCATCATCACCGGTGTCTGCGTTGCGCTCGGCGGGTTGGTCGCGGATGATGCGGCCACCTACGATCTGACCAACATCGGCACGCTGGCCGCGTTCATGCTGGTCTGCATCGGCGTCATCGTGCTTCGAATCAGGGAGCCGGAGCGGCATCGTCCGTTCAAGGTGCCGTTGTTCTGGCTCGTGGCTGGTGGCGGAGCCCTTTCCTGCCTGTATGTCATGCGCGGATTGCCGCCGACCGCTTGGAAGGCGTTTGGTATCTGGATGGTGATTGGGCTGGTGATCTACTTCCTGTACGGGTACCGGAACTCGGTCCTGCGGACGGGCAAGGTGCTGCCATTGCCGGAACTCGACGGTCCGGCGCACTGATTCTGAACGGCTTCCCCAGGACTGAGACCCGAATGTCGTTTCTGAAGAAACTCTCGATCACGCAATGGATCATCATCGCGATGATTGTCGGTACGCTCATTGGCTGGCTGTTCCCCGAAGTCGGGAAGAGCCTCAGCCTGTTGTCGACGATCTTCCTGCGGATGATCAAGTCCGTGATCGTGCCGCTGCTCTTCAGTACGCTCGTGATCGGGATTGCCGGTCACGGCGACGACATGAAGAAGGTCGGCCGGCTGGCACTGCGTTCGATCATCTACTTCGAGGTTGTGACGACGCTCGCGCTGGCGGTTGGGCTGATCGCGGTCAACCTCCTCAAGCCGGGAGTGGGGGTGTCGCTGGCATCAGCCAAGGCCGGTGATGCGACCCAGTTCACGACGTCGACACCGACGCTGTCCGGAGTGCTCGAGCATACGGTGCCGCAGAGTTTCTTCGAGGCCGCTGCGAAGAACGAGGTGCTCCAGATCGTGTTCTTCAGCGTGCTGTTCGGGATCGCGCTGGCGCGGGTTCCCGGGCATCCACGCAAGGTGATGCTCGACTTCTGCGAATCGCTCAGCGAGGTGATGTTCAAGTTCGTCGCGCTCGTCATGACCTTTGCCCCGATCGGCATTGCCGGGGCTATCGCGGCGACGGTCGGCAAGTCCGGGCTGCCGGTGCTCCTCACGCTACTGAAGCTCGTGCTGACGCTGTATGGCGCACTGGCGGTCTTCATCCTGCTGGTACTGTTACCGGTCGCATACGTGTCGCGCGTACCGATCAAGGCGTTCATCAGGCAGGTGAAGTCTTCGGCGCTGCTCGCGTTTTCAACCGCCAGTTCCGAGGCTGCGCTGCCCGGAGCGATGCAGGCGATGGAGAAGCTTGGTGTGCCAAAGCGCATCGTCGCGTTCGTGATGCCGACCGGTTACAGCTTCAACCTCGACGGCAGCACGCTGTACCTCGCAGTGGCCAGCATCTTCGTCGCGCAGGCCGCGAACATCGACATGCCGATTGGTACGCAACTCCTGATGATGCTCACGCTGATGCTTACATCGAAGGGCGTTGCCGCCGTGCCAAGAGCGTCGTTGGTCATTCTCTCAGGCGCGCTGACCCAGTTCGGCCTGCCGCTCGAGGGCGTCGCTCTGATCCTTGGCGTCGATGCCGTGATGGACATGGCGCGGACGAGTGTCAATCTGGTCGGGAATTGCCTCGCGACGGTCGTCATGGCGCGGTGGGAAGGCGAGTTCGACGACAGCGCGGCGATTGCGGTCATGCAACCGCAGGCGGCCTGAGACAGCCGCTGGAATCATCAGCACCGATCCTGACAAACGCAAAAGGGCCCGCCTGATGACATCTGGCGGGCCCTTTTGCTCACCTGCACCCGACACTTCACCGCGCGGGATGCCGGCGCGATACGGGTCGATTGTACAGCACGAGCGCTATCGTGTGGTGAACGTGTCGCAGGCGTCCATCCGTCCCGTGTCGAAGCCGCGCCGAAACCAGGTCATCCGCTGTGCGGCAGAGCCGTGGGTGAAGGATTCCGGCCGAATGTTGGAGCCGGTGACTTCCGCGATCCGATCATCCCCCACGGCTGACGCCGCCGTCAGAGCTTCTTCAACATCGCCTGCGTCGAGCCTGTTCGCCTCTCGCGCATGGCGGCCCCAGATGCCCGCGTAACAGTCTGCCTGGAGCTCGAGTCGGACGCTCAGCTCGTTCCTGGCACCAGGATTCTGCTGCTGCAACCGGCGCATCTGCCGTTCGGTGCCGAGCACGTTCTGAACGTGGTGCCCGATCTCATGCGCCAGCACGTAGGCCTGTGCAAAATCGCCAGGGGCCCCAAAGCGACGACGGAGTTCGTCGTAAAAGTTCAGATCGATGTACACCTTCTGGTCGGCGGGGCAGTAGAAGGGGCCCGTCGCCGATTCCGCGCCGCCGCAACCAGTCATGACCTGATCGCGGAACAGTACCAGGCGCGCCCTGGGATACTGCGCGTTCCCCTCGGCGAACACCCTGGTCCAATTGTCCTGCGCGTCATCGAGGACAAACGAGAGGAACTTCTTGAGCTCCTCCTCTGCGGCCGTCGTCTGGGTCGGCGCACGCGGTGGTCCGGATGGACTGGAGGACGGCATTGGGTCTCCGCCACCGCCAAGCGCACCGGTCAGGTCGGTCTTGAAGACGACGCTGAGCACGATCAGCAGCAGGATGCCTCCGATACCCATTCGGCCGCCGCCAAGTCGAAATCCGCCGCCGCCGCCACCCGACTCGCCTCGGCGATCCTCGAGGTCACGGCTTGGACCCTTATCGTCCCACTTCATGCAAACTCACCCTACCAAGGGGAGGCAATCAGGCCGCCCATTCGGACGCGCTGATCGCGACTATGCAGGGCCCCGGCGCCTCTGCGAGTCGAATAATAGCGTACCGCGCTATACAGCCGCCCGGCAAGTCGGCGCCTGACCGCCGGAGCAAGGTCTTGCCGTGCGGTTTGCCGCGTGATCTGCCAATTTTCCCGCATCTCATGGGTCAATCGGCCCGGCTGACGATTGCAGAACACGGAAATGTCACGACTTGTCAGGGCTGCCCGCGGCCCAACGCGCACCGCGAAGGGCTGGATCCAGGATGCCGCGAATCGAATGCTCATGAACAACGCTGATGCCGAGGTTGCGAGCGGCCTGACGACATTGTGGTCTGCGGCGGTCGTGGGCGCGGGCCTGGTCGATCCGCGCGTGGATGCGCGACGGGTTATTGCGGGCAGCCGTCGGGCGCGCGGTGGGGCCGCTCGACCGATTCGCGGTGTCCGCCGTCTGCTCAGCGTCGTGCCCTTTGCAGCGGTACTCGTCGCGGGGGGCGCGCTGGGTGCGCAGCCAGCCACGCAGCGGGATCCGTTGATTGGCCGCCTGGTCCCCACCTTCGCGTGGCCATCACTGGAGGACAGCCTGCAACTCATCTCGCCACTCTCGCTGCAGGGCAGTGTGGTGCTGGTGGATCTCTGGGCGACGTGGTGCGCACCTTGCCGTCGTGAGATGCCATTCCTTCACGAGGCATATGCGCGGTTTCAGAATCAGGGTTTCGAGATCGTGAGCGTGTCGTTCGACGTTTCGCCTGGAAGGGTTGAGGCGTTCCGTCGTGGCCCGTTCCCGATGCCCTGGCAGCACGTCTATGCCACTGGCCCGATCGAGACCGACGCGACCCGGCTGTTCCGAGTGGACAGCTTTCCCCGAACGCTGCTCATCGACCGCGACGGCACGGTGCTCCGCACCGACAGCGGGCTCCGCGGACAGGCGCTCGCGGCGACACTCGACTCACTGTTCCGTGGCACGCTCCCGCGGCGCTAGCGCGCTACTGACGATTCATGCTGAAGCTCGATCCCTGCGGTGTGATGCTGATTTCGTAGCGCGTGTGGGTCCGCCGCAGGAAATCTGGCGAGTCGTTGAGCAGCCTTCGGATGAAGTCCGGGAGAATCGTCAGCTGCACCGGTGAGAGAACGGCCTTCGCCGATGCGCCAGTTTCAAAGGTGACGTCCCACGCTGCGGAGTCCGCACGCTGGACCTCCTTCAGCGCCGCCGCACCATCGTATGTGTCAGGTAGCGCCGCCAGGAAGTCCACAAGCGGGCGATACAGCGAGTCGAGCGTCGCGCGGTAGCGCGCCTCGCGCTGCGCGAGCGGATCCTGCTGAGTTGGCGTCAGCAACAGCGTGTCGGAGAGTGCCTGGATCGCGACGTACAGGCTCGGCATGCTGCGCTGGTATCGTGCCATGAGGCTGTCCGCTGACAGCTTCGCCCGACGATCACCACGACGACCGGGCTTCATCTGCCGCTGCAGCTCCTGCACCTCCGGACGCACGGATAGTTCGAGCTGCACGTCCAACGTGACACCATACGGCTCGAGCGGGCGCGAGACGCGTGAGGGTCTCGTCTCGCCGAAACGAGGATTGACGTCGTAGCGGAATGCGTTCGACGCCGTGTTGAATCCGCGTGGGATGACCAGGACCGGGTTCGGAAGTGCACTGGTCCCCCACCCGCGCAGCCCATCAGTGCCATTGAGCGCCCGGTCGAGTGCACCGAGTGGATTCACCATCTGCAGGCCAAGGCGCGCACGTCGTGGCAGCCCCAGCACACGTCCCGGCACATTGACCCGGAGTTGCATCGCCTGCGTCCACGGCCCTTCGCAGCTGTTGCGGCCCGCGATGAGGCCGCGCTGTGACACCAGGCAGCGTGCCACTTCGGCTGGTGCGGCAGCGATGAGTGCGTCGAGTTGCGGTGACGCTGCGGCGGGAATGAATGCGCGGTCATTCATGCGCCCGTCCCCATTCACATCCCCACCAACCAGTGGTGTGAATGGTGTGCCGCTCTGCAGCGCGAGAAACAGCGAGACGCCGATATCCCACGGCAGCGTGCGCGCGAACTGCGCGATCACCTGGTGGCGGATGTCGGATGGGCTGCGTGCCCACTCGATCAGGCGTGGGTCACCAGCGGCTCCTGCGTCAAAGCCACGCGCCTGAGCGCGTGCAGATGCCCAGGTGTAGTTGAGCGACAGGAAGGTGTCACCGTCGCCCAGCGACGAGAGGTCAGGATTGAGCGAGAGTGTGACGTTGCTGGCGTGGCCTCCCAGATCACTCACACGCTCTGCGACCGTCCCGAACGAGGGGCTGACGCGCGACGCGGTGGCCGATACCGCTCCGCTGGCAGCGTCAACGGAGGTGACGGGAACGAAGACTGCACGCGACCCTTCGCTCGCCAGTTCAAATGCGGGCGAAGCGCGCAGATTGCGGTCAATCGTACCCGACTGACTGCGGTTGAGAGCAAAGGTGGCGTCAACCCGGTAGTCGAGAAAACCAACTCGCGACGTCCAACCGGCGCTGGCGCGCCAGTTCCGTGGCGGGCTGTAGTTCGGGCCGAGCACGAATGCCGCCGGTGCGGCGTCCGTCAGGATAGGCGCGCCGCTGGCACACGCGGACGGGGCGGCACCGGCGGCATACGCCGCCCAGTCCGTCGCCGGCGCAGCAGCGCCGACGCACGTCAGCCGCTGGACGGCACCTGGCAAGCCCGTCGAGCCATCGGCGCTCGCGAGTGCATCGGGTCGGTACAACCCTTGAAACGCACCGACACCGGCGCGGATCATCCCTGACGGAATGGTCGAGCGGCGCGCGAGCTCACTCGCATTTGTGTTGATGCCGCCCGCCTCGTCCCGGACGAGATACCACGTGATACCGAGACGCGGGCTGATCGCGACCGATGAGGGCACGCGGTCGGTGCGCACGTCCAGCGCTGACGCGAGTGCCCCGTTGCCCGCCGGCATGCCGATGAAGCGGTTCGCATCAATCCGCGCGCCCCAGAGCATCTGGAACACTCGGGACGGCGCCCAACGGTGGACGAATGCCGTCGCGGCGTTCCACGCAACCCCGTCTCGTACAGGCTGTGCAAGCGTTCGCGTGAAGGACGCTGGCCGCTGCGCGATGACGTCATCCAGCGTGTTGAATGAAAACGAGCCACGTGAGTCGGTGATCGTTTCGTCCCGAACGGCATCGACCCGACTCCACGCATGCACCTTGAAGAGATGTGCCCGACCGCCACGCAACCAGCTCAGATCATCGGCGAGCTCGAAGGTCAGGTTCGCCCGGTCACCGACCGCGCCGTTGAAGCCGCCGAACGTCACTGTCGGAACGTTGCTGGTTGGGTCCAGCGGATCAGCAACCAGGTCAGCGAGGCGTACTGTGCCCGCCGGCAGGCTCGATACTGCCGATCGTGAGCTGGCCTGCAGGGAGAGAGACGTCCGGAAATCGTTCTGAGACGGCAGCTTCTTCCCGATGAACGCGACCGAACCGAATTGCACTGCAGCGGTGACCTCGCGCTCTGAATTCCCGCTGCCGGGTATCGACAGCGGCGAGAGTCCGGCGCCGCCCGTGTGCCTGGCGTCGATCAACCCGGTGAGGCGAAGCGCATGCGTGCCGCGAGGTGTCCGGTCCAGCTGCGCGATCAGGTTGAGCTGGTCAACGACATTGGACGTAACGCCTGCAGTAACAGGCACGCCAACGCCCGCCAGCGAACGCCGCACAAGCGCAGCTTCGTCCGTGTCCAGGCCATCCAGCGCGAGCACCTCTACCGGTGACGTGAAGAGGGTCGCCTGGTCCGCTGACCGCCGCGACAGCTGTGCAGCGGTCGAGTAGAACAACCGGTCGTCGATGATCTGACCGCGCTGCGCCACGGATGCCTGAAACGTGGTCGGTCGGAGCCCATAGGCACGCGCAAGCGCGTCCGTCCCTCGCAGCGCAGGCGCATCCAGCGTCAGCGACGCGCTGCGCTCAGTGTCTTCGCGCGCCGGTTCGAGCTCCTGTGAAACGAGGGCTCCGCTGAAGCCACCGACTGACGGATCATAGTTCGATAGCGAACCACGGGTGCGGGTTCGGGCCTCACGCGGAAGTGACGCACCGGACGCGAGTCCATTGAGTGTCACCAATGACTGATCGCCGCCAGTTCCGAGCGCCGAGATGCCATTCGGCCCGACAATGAGTCCGGGGATCGTGGCGGCGATCGCGAGCGGATTACCCGCAGCAGTGGGACTCACGGCAGCGTACACGCCCTCGGCGACGCGCTCGTTGCTGCCGGTCGTGGGGAGCGGCGTCGTGCGAGTGCTGCGCTCCGGTCGCGGCGCCGCGGCCTGCACGCGGACGGCGGCGAGTTGCGTCACGCCGCCGCCCTTCAGGATCGCGTCCACCACGAATCGCTGTTCGGTTCCCGCACGAGACACACGCTTTCGAAATGACACCGCGCCGGGCGCAGAGATGAAGACGAGATAGTCACCGGTGCCTGGCTGGAACACGAGTTGCCACCGGCCGTCGGCGTCAGTGGTGTCCTGCAGCACCAGTCGATCAGGGCCGCGAGTCACGAAGATTGTCGCACCATTGATCGCAGCACTCGTCTCGAGCGAGGTGACCCGTCCGGAAAGCGTATCGGGTCGCGACGCCTGCTGCGCTTGCACCAGAGCGAGTGGCGCACAGCCTGGCTTCAATCGGTCGTCGCAACAGTGTTGGTCTGGTGGGATTGTAGCAGGGCGTTGAAGGCTTCGGCTGGCGTCCGCCAGGCCAGCGTCTGGCGGGGGCGCGTATTCAGCGCGAGCGCGACCGCCTCCAGATCCGACGCGCGGTGGACACAGAGATCGGTGCCCTTCGGGAAATATTGGCGGAGCAGCCCGTTCGTGTTCTCATTGGTGCCGCGTTGCCATGGACTGCGCGGATCGCAGAAGTAGACGGCCACGTCGGCATCGATCGTCAGCTGCGCGTGCTCCGCCATCTCGGTGCCCTGATCCCACGTCAGCGAGCGGCGCAACTGCGTGGGCAGCGTGCGCAGTTCGCGTGTGATCGCATCGCGCACCGCCGCGGCGCCGTGCCCCGCGAGCGCCGGCCCGGTCTTCGTGTCGGTGGTCCGCGCGCCCGTCGCATAGGCCGCCTGGCGCGGCAAGTGCAGGAGCAGCGTGAAGCGCGTGGTGCGTTCCACCAGCGTGCCGATCGCCGAGCTGTCGAGGCCGAGGATCAAGTCGCCCTCCCAGTGCCCCGGCACCGCGCGATCCGCCGCCGCCGCCGGGCGCGCACTGAGCATGACGTCGGGCGTCACAAAGTGCTTGCCCGTGCGCCGCGTGCGTGCCCGCGGCATCCGGAGCGCGCGGCCCGTGCGCAAGCATGCGCTCAGCTCGCGCTTGAGCGCGCCCCGCCCTTGGATGTAGAGCGCTTGATAGATCGCCTCGTGGCTGATGCGCATCGTCGGATCGTCCGGGTAGTCGTGCCGGAGCCGCTGCGCAATTTGCGCGGGACTCCACGCGCGCCCCCACCGTCGCGCCTGCCGCCGGCCATGGCGCCGGCCACGCCACGGCACCGACGGGCCAGGCACCAGCACACCGTCTGATGTGCAGAGCACGCCGGCCAGCCGGTCTTGCACATACTGCTGCAGCCGCGGCTCCCGCACCAGCTTCGCGACTTTCGGCCGCCGCGCCGCGCGCTCGGCATGCGCGTGCGCGCGCGTGGCGCGATACGCGAGCCCCGCGCCGCCGGGTGCCGCCATCCGTCGCAATTCGCGCGAAATCGTCGACGGCGCGCGCTGGAGGTGGCGGGCGCAGGCGCGCACGCCGTGGCCGGACGCGCGCAGCAGCGCCAGCTCCTCCCGCTCGGCGAACGACAGGAAACGCCCCGACAGCGGCGGGGCCGAAACGGCGAGGTGCGTGGGGGGCATCCCGCCACGCTGCCCAAACCAGCGCGCGCCCACCACCCGCGACGCGCCTGCCGCCGCCGCCGCGACCTGCGGCACGACGCCGGCGGCGATCGCCGCCC
>JANMNM010000310.1:0-7583 GCA_031373905.1 Gemmatimonadaceae bacterium
GTCGGAAGGCTGATCGAGAATGAGTGTGGCGCGCGGGATCCAGTCGGTACGCTCACCGTGGATGAGATGCCCGAGAATCACGTACGGACTCCAGGTCTCGGCGCCCTCCGTGGCATGGATCCAGAATGGTCCGAGGCCGCGGAGCAGCGCCGCCAGTGTCGCTGGCGTCCGGGCGAGCACCGCGACGCCGTCGGTCAGGTCGAACTGCATCAGCAGTATCCGGAAAGTGTTCGCACGTGACGTGAAGCACCGTCGCGTTGTCGGCAGGATCCCAGGCGGCGGTGAGCCAGGGCGTTTGCCTCACGGCCATTTCGGCACCCGTCCGGCCGTCCACGGTGCGCCTGCCGCCTCTGCCGCCGTTTCCAGTGTCCGCAGGTCGCGCTCCACCAGTTGTTCGAGCGACGCGCGCACGGAGGTGAACGCCTCGCCAGCCCACTTCAGGTTCTGCCGCTGCGTTGCAGTCGGCGCGCCGTTGCCGCTCCAATGATACTGAATCACTTTGCTGACCCGTGACGCAATGCTTGCGCTCGTTGGCTCGCCACGACGGGAGACGACGGCGTCGCCACTGAGCGGAATACGCAGGTCGCCGAGTTGCTGCTCGATCTGACGCGCGCGCGCTGCGAGTTCGCGCGTATCCGACGGCGCTGCATCAATCGCGCGCTTGAGCTGCGTCAGGCGAAGCTGTACCTCGGCAACGAGCGCCACGGATCCGACGACCGCGCGCTGCAATCGTGCGGTTTCCAGACGAAACGCGCGCGTGGCAACGTCGCGCGACGTCGTGCCTGCGAGCGCTGCCGGAGGTTCGGCATCAAAGGATTGCGTCCCCATCTCGCGCAATTGTCCGTTCTGACGAAGTGCCAGCGTGACGGTGTATCGCCCGGGCGCCGCAACCGGTCCCTGCGGACCGTCATCGTCACTCTCCGTCGTTCGCGGTGCCGCCAGTTGCGTGGCGGCCCAGCGGAGATCCCACGCGACCCGCGCGAAGCCGCCCTTCACGGGCCCTGTCAGACGCCGCACCACCTGGCCGTCGGCGTCGAGGACCGTGAGCACCGCCTCCGGTGCCTCCTCGCGATCCTCTGCACGCAGCACATCGTAGCCGGGGAAGGGGACATCCTTTCCTGCGGCAACGAGCGGTTTCTCGCGTTCCTGACGCAACGTGCGCTGCGTCTTGATCTCCTTCGGCAGCCAGTACGTGAACACGGCACCGTGCGGTGGGTTCTGCGCCACGTAGTGCTGCGCCCCGAAGAACCCGGGACCACGCCCGCCCATGTACGGCTGCGCAGGCAGGAACATCGGTGTCTTCCGAACCGGCAGCAGTCTCGCGTCGCCGGTCGCGAGTACCGTGAACGCAGCGGTCTCCCTTGCGGCCGTGCGAAGCGGTGTCAGATCGTCGAGCACGTAGAACCCGCGTCCAAACGTGGCCGCCACCAGGTCTCCCTCGCGCTCCTGCACGACGAGGTGTCGAACCTGAATCGTCGGGAGACCGCCCTTCAGTGGGCGCCAGCGTGCACCGCCATCGAGCGTGACGAACGCGCTGAACTCGGTACCGGCGAACAAGAGGCCAGGCACCACCGGATCTTCCGCAATCGTGTACACGGCACCGCGCGGCGGCAGGTTCGATGCAATGCTGCGCCAGGTGCGGCCGCGATCGTCAGACTTCAACAGATACGGCGCAAAGTCGCCGGAGCGGTGATTGTTGAACACGGCGAACACGCTGTTCGGGTCGTGCCGGCTGGCCAGGAGCTGGATCGCATAGGTGGTGTCGGGCACGCCGGGAAACGTCGCGACGCGGCGCCACGTCGCACCGCCATCCTCGGTGATCTGCACCAGCCCGTCGTCCGTCCCTACATAGAGCAGCCCTTCGACCTTCGGTGACTCGGTGACGGTGATGATCGTGCCGAAGAAACTCGTGGAGCTGTTCCTCGCGACGGCATCCACGCTTTGCTGACGGCCAAGCAGCCGGAGCTGCGACCGATCGATGTTCCGGGTCAGGTCACCGGATTTCTTCGTCCACGATTCGCCGCGATCGTCTGAACGCCACAGTCGCTGCGACCCGTAGTAGATCCGCTTGGGGTTGTGTGGCGAAATCAGCAGCGGCGAATCCCAGTACCAGCGGTTCGGTGCGTCCGTCGGTCCAACCTGTGGCTGGATACCGGTATTCTCACCGGTGCGGCGATCGTGGCGGACCAATCCGCCGTTCTGCCACTCGCCGTAGACCGTGTTGGGATCGGTGGGATCGATCTGGACCGAGAATCCATCGCCGAACACCACCATCTGCCATTCACTGTTGGCGATGCCGTGCAAGGTGCTATTGCGCGATGGTCCGCCAAATGTCGCATTGTCCTGCGTACCACCGTAGACCCGATAGAATGGCTCCGAGTTGTCCACGGCCACCTTGTAGAACTGGGCGAGCGGCAGGTTCGGGAAGAACTTCCACGTCACGGCGCGGTCGAACGACTCGTACAACCCGCCGTCGCATCCGACCAGGTAGTGATTGGCGTCGGTTGGATCGATCCAGATGACGTGATTGTCAACGTGCTTGTACTGTTCGCCAAGTCGTCGAAAGGTGCGGCCTGCGTCATCGCTGACCATGTTGTAGGTATCGACGAGATAGATCCGGTCGACGACATGCGGATCCGCCGTGATTTCGGCGTAGTACAGTCCACTCGTCGTGGCGTCGCCCATGCGCGTCCAGCTCGCGCCGATGTCGGTCGAGCGGTACACGCCACCCTTGCTGTTGGCCGCCTCGATGACGGCGTAGACCACGTCCGGATCCTTCGGACTGATCGCCAGACCGATGCGCCCCAGTTCCTCGGTCGGCAGACCGGCGCTGATCTTCGTCCACGTCACCCCAGCGTCCGTCGAGCGATGAATCGCGCTCTCCGGCCCTCCGCTGACCTGACCCCACACTCTGCGCTGCCGCACGTGCGTTGTCGCGATGAGGATGTCGGAGTTTCTCGGATCGATCTGCACATCGTTCACGCCGACCCAGTCACCGCCGCCCAGCACCCGCGTCCATGTCTTGCCGCCGTCGGTGGTCTTGTACAATCCGCGCTCGCCGCCTGCGCTCCATGCCGGCCCCTGCGCCGCAACGTAGACCACGTTGCTGTTGTGCGGGTTGACGATGATCCGCCCGATGTGTTCCGAGGTCTTGAGTCCGGTGTTGATCCAACTCTTCCCGTCGTCCACGGACTTGTAGACGCCGTCGCCGTATCCCACCGCACGCTGGTAGTTGTTCTCGCCCGTGCCCACCCAGACCGTGTGCGGGTTGTTCGGGTCGATGGTCACCGAGCCGATGGAGTACGTCGATTGTGCGTCGAACACCGGTGTGAATGTCGTGCCGGCATTGGTGGTCTTCCACACGCCACCGCTCGCCGCGGCGACGTACCAGGTGCGCGGCGCCTTCGGGTGAATCGCCAGGTCACTGATGCGCCCTGACATCGTTGCCGGTCCGATGCTGCGCCACGACAGTCCGTCGAGTGATGGACCCGACGGTGTCGTATCGGCCTTTGGTGTTTGCACCGCTGTCCGGCTCGCGGTCGTCGATGCAGGGCGCACCTGTGAGACGAGTGGCGCGAGTGGTGCGCTCAGTGCGAGCAGCGTGCGGACGGCAGTGACGAAGAGTCGGCGTGCAGGCATGGGTTCGTGGCAGGGGGCTGGCGGCGTGGGTGCAGAGCGGACGCCGAGACCTCTCCATCCCGGCTGCATCGACAGTTCCGGGAGTTCGCCTCGGTTCCCGGAGTGACTGGCTTCGGGAACGGTATGGCCGGGCACGTTCCGTGGGTACCCTGCCGCAGGTGCGACTTTCGGGCACAGGCGCTGCTCGGCACTTGGCGTGTCGTGTCGTGTTGCATACGCGACGGGCCGTGCACGGTGGCCGTGCGGCCTGCCGCGGTCTGACGCGGACCCGTACCTCAGCAACTGTACCGGCCCCGCGATCGAGATGATCGCGGGGCCGGAGTGCGTTTGACCCGCCACGACCGTGTGCCGATCGCCTGACTCGGGCTAGTTTCCGTTGGTGCTCCCACTCCTCGGCGTGATCACGATCGGCCAGACGCCGCGTCCCGACCTGCACGATGCGTTCGCGCGCGAAGCGCCTCATGCGGAGGTGAGGGTCGCAGGCGCACTGGATGACCTTGACGCGGATGCAGTGGCTGCCCTGGCCGCACCCGGCGATGCCTATCCACTGCTGGTGCGGTTGCGCAATGGCAGCGCTGCGGAGATTCCGCTCACGACCATCCATCGCTACGTCGTTGCGTCGGCGCAGCAGCTCGCCGCCGCGGGCGCGTACGCGATCGTGGTCGCGTGCGCCGGTGCGTTCCCTGATGTGGAGTGCACAGTGCCGGTCCTGCTGCCTGGCCGGGTGCTCCCGGCGACGGTGCGGAGGCTGGTGCACTCGCGCCACATTGGCGTTGTTGCACCGTTCGAGGGGCAGGTTGCGGCAGCCGAGTCGAAGTGGCGCGCCGATGGCTTCGAGCCGGTCATGTCGTGGGCATCACCTGCCGTCCCACACGACATCCATCGCGCCGCCGCGGCAATGCGTGCGGCCTCGCCCGAACTCGTGGTGCTCGATTGCATGGGGCACGGTGACGGCTATGCCGAGCGATTCGCGGAGCTGTGTGGCTGCCGCGTGATCTCGGCACAGTCCGTCACCGCGCACGGCGCGGGCGCGATTCTTCCACCCACCTGATGCTTCCGCATGACACACCCGGCTCGCATGGACACGAACGCTCGCGGCGTCTACGTCATCTCGGCAACGCCGTTCACTGAGACGGGGGACATCGACTGGCCCAGCCTCGATCGCCTGCTCGAGTTCTACCTTGTGCATGGCGTACATGGGATCACGCTGCTGGGCATGATGGGTGAAGCGCAGAAACTCAGTGATGCCGAGAGCGAGGAGGTCGTGCGGCACGCGTCGCGACGGATCGCGGGTCGGGTGCCGGAGGTGGTGGGGGTCAGTGGCGGCTCGCTGACGCAGATGCGTTCGCTGACGACCGTGGCGATGGATGAGGGCGCCTCGGCAGTCATGGTGGCGCCGATCACTGGCCTGCGAACCGACGATCAGATCGCGAACTACGTGCGCTCGGTGTGTGACGCGCTGGGCGATGTGCCGATCGTCTATCAGGACTATCCGCCCACCACGAATGTGTGGCTCGGTGCTACGCTATGGACGCGACTGATTGGCGCGCATCCACAGCTCGTGATGCTGAAGGCGGAAGACCATCCCGGGCTGGACAAACTCACCGCAATCCGGGCCACGGAAGCGGCGGGAACGATTCGTCGCAGCAGCATCACCGTCGGAAACGGCGGCATTTTTCTGCCTCAGTCATTCCAACGTGGCGCGGATGGCATCATGACGGGGTTCAGTTTCCCCGAGATGCTGGTTGAGGTGTACACCCGGCACATGGCCGGTGACATCAGTGGTGCCGAGGACTGCTATGAGCGCTATCTCCCGCTCGTCTCGTACGAACTGCAGCCTGGCTACGGACTGGCGGTGCGCAAGGAAATCCTGCGCCGTCGCGGCGCGATCGCACACGCCGCCGTCCGTGCACCCGGGCCGCGACTGACTGCCACCGATCAGCGTGAGATCGATCGGTTGCTGGAACGCCTGAGCACCACTCTCGGGCGCGCGGTCACACCATGAGTGTCATGCTCGATGTTGCCATTCGCGGTGGACGGATCGTCACGGCGCATGGGCAGTGGAGTGGGGACATCGGCATTCGCGATGGCGTCATCGTGTCGCTCGGCGACACGGCCGCTCCTGCGACGCTCGAGATTGACGCACGTGGTCGCCACGTTCTGCCGGGCGGCGTGGATGCGCATACGCACATCGATCAGCGTTCGAGCACCGGGCTGCACACTGCCGACGATTTCACCAGCGCCGGTCGGTCGGCGGCCGCAGGTGGTACGACCACGGTACTGTCGCACGTGGCGCAACATCGGGGTGATTCACTGCGTGCCGTGACGGATGCGTACGCGGCACGCGCCGCGCGCGACGCAATCATCGACTACGCGTTCCACCTCATCGTCAGCGATCCGACGGACCTCGTACTGAATGAAGAGTTGCCCGCACTGATCGCCGCCGGGCACAAGTCGCTCAAGCTCTTCATGACGTACGAAAAGATCCGGCTGAACGATGCGCAGATGCTCGCCGTGATGGATGTGGCGCGTGAACAGGGTGCGCTGCCGATTGTCCACGCGGAACACCACGAGGCCATCCAGTGGCTGACGCAGCGGCTGCTGGCCGAGGGCAGGACATCGCCGCGTTGGCACGTCGCAGCGCGTCCGGAACTCGTGGAGCGCGAGGCAGTGCATCGCGCCTGCATGTTTGCGGAATTGCTTGGGGTGCCGCTGATGGTCTTTCATGTGTCCGGCGCGCAGGTGCTGGACGAAATCCGGCGCGCCCGCGCACGGGGTGTGACGGTCTTCGCCGAGACATGCCCGCAGTATCTCGCATTCACGGCGGACGCCCTGGCGCACGACTCATTCGACATGGCGAAGCTGATGTTCAGCCCTGCGCCGCGCGACTTTGTCGCGCAGGAGGCGCTGTGGGCTGCACTGGCAGATGGCACGCTGGATGTGTTCTCCAGCGATCACGCGCCGTATCGCTTCGACGACGTCAATGGGAAGAAGGCGTTCGGGACCGACGCACCATTCACGAAGATCCCCAACGGCGTTCCGGGGCTGGCGATGCGACTGCCGTTCCTTATCAGTGAAGGCGTCCATCGCGGGCGCCTGTCGCTGGAGCGTGCCGTTGCACTCGCGTGCACGGTGCCGGCGGAGCGGTATGGGCTCGCGCCGCGCAAAGGCAGCATTGCCCTTGGCTCCGATGCGGATGTGGTCGTGTGGAACCTGGATCGCGACATCACGGTGACCGCGTCAATGCAGCACGATCACATGGACTACACTCCGTACGAAGGTCGGCGCATTCGTGGGTGGCCTGACGTCACCCTGTCACGCGGTGAGGTGGTGTATCGCGACGGTGTACCCGGTGGGGCGCCGGGACGAGGGCGGTGGCTGCCACGGTAGCCACCGCCCTCGCGTGACACGCGCGGCCTTACGGCACCACGGTCGCCCGCTCCTCCAGCTTGGCCGCCCACAACCCCGAATTGAAGTCCGTGAAGAGTACGCGCCCCTTCCACGGCATGGCGTTCATCACGAACGGGGCATTCGCAGTCAGCGCTTTCGGATCATACGGCTTGAACACGGCGATTTCGCGTCGCTGCTCGGCCAGGTTTCCGAGCAGCTCCCCTGACACGTCCACCACGCGCACACCGCCGTCATAGTACGCCTGATACAGGATGTCGTTTTCGACGATGATGTCATGCGCACCGTAGTCCTCCAGATGGTAACGTCCCACCTTGCGCATGTTCATCGGGTCGGTCGCGTCCACGATGTGGACGTAGCCGCCTGACGTCTGCGCGACGCCGCCGGACTGGCCGAGCGTCGGGCCGTAGTTGGTGCCTTCCCACACGCGCCCGGCGCGATTCATCTCCTCATCGCCGATGAACAGGTACGTCTTGCCGGTGCTGGCCTGCACGTACGGGTAGATCTCGTGGCCCGAGTTGATGGGGAAGACGCTG
>JANMNM010000311.1:0-4694 GCA_031373905.1 Gemmatimonadaceae bacterium
CCACGGCGTAGTCGTGAACGATTCCGGTGGCGGCCTCGGTGAGTTCGAGCCTCCCGGTCCAAAGCACCACGCGTCCTTGCCGCTGTTGCTGCGTCATGGTGCGATGGATCCGGTACCCGGCAACGTCTTCATCCGCCGCCGCGTCATCGACGATGCCGGAAATGGCGACGTGGGCGGCGACGCGCGACGGAGTGGTGCGGAGGGGCTCCACGAAGCGGTTGAAGACGTCAGCTCCGGTGCCCCACTCCGCGACATTCGATTGCGCGCCGAGGAGCGCGTCGAGGAAGGCGCCGCGCGGTGACTCAGGGCCGAGCTGTTCCATCAGGTCCAGCACACGTCCCGCGTACTTCATCACCTGCACGGTCTCGATGCCGGAGATGTCGGCGAAGAACCACCCGCAGCTGGTGTACATCAGCTGGCAGAAGCGCTGGATCTCGAGCAGCGTGAGTGCGCGCTCCTGCTCGCCGCGATCGAGGGTGCGCGGCGCATGCTTCTGCAGCCACTCGCTCCGGCTTCGCGCGGGGTCGAGCACGAGTGCGATGTAGTCATCGCGCGCCGCCCATGGATCGACGAAGAGTTCGCCGCGCGACGAGTCGAAGGCGGCGGCAGCGGCGTCACGCACGACATCGAGCGCACTGCGCAGCGGCCCGCGCCAGGACTGGTTCCAGCCCTGCTGCGCGCCATTTTCGCAACCGCAGTCGCGAATCCAGCGGCCCACGCCGTGTGCGCAGCTCCACGCGGTGCTTTCGCCACCGGGGCCTGGCTTCACTGCCACCTCGACGTGCGGTGGATGACTGTCGAGGTACGCGCCGTAGTTGGTGACGTGGAAGTTGGCGCGCGGCGCCTCGACCAGCAGTGCGTGTGCGAGTGCGCGCTCGCCGTAGTGTGTGTGGTGCCCGTAGCTCTCGCCGTCGGTGGCGATGTTCACCAGGCGCCCGTCCCCTCCCGCGCCCTGCCCAAGTCGCGTGACGAGCGCCTGGCTCGACGTGAGCACGCCTTCGAACGCGATCGAGCGCGCGATGGGACCGTCGTAGAAGAAGACGGCGATCGAGCGCCCCGAGCCGTCGGGGTGCGTCCATCGATAGGCGATGCCGGGATCGATCTCGTTGTTGGACACGTCGCGCCAGGGCGACGTCGCGTTCATGCGCACACGGCCGGCCTGGTTCGGCGCGAGGATCACGTACCGCAGCCCTTCTTCCACGAGGACGGCCATGGTCGCGTCATTGACTGCCGTCTCGGGCAGCCAGAGCGATTCGGCGTCGCGCCCGAAGCGATGGCGGAAATCGGCGAGACCCCAGCGCACCTGCGTCCGTCGGTCCCGGTCGTTGCAGAGCGGCAGGATGGCGTGATTGTAGCCCTGCGCGATCGCGTTGCCATGTCCGCCGTTGCGCTCCGCGCTGTCGCGATCCGCGTCGATCACGCGCTGATAGGTGACCGGGTCGTGCGTCTGCATCCACGAGAGCAGCGTGGGCCCAAAATTGAAGCTGACATGCGCGTAATTGTTGCCGATCCGCTCGACGCGACCGAAGTGGTCGAAGATTCGCGCGAACGCATTGGCGCGATAGCACTCGCGATGAATGCGCTCGTTCCAGTTGTGATCGGGCTGCGCGCTCGGTTCGTGCTCGAGTCGACCCGTCCACGGATTCTCCCGTGGCGGCTGATAGAAGTGACCGTGGATGACCAATGCCTTCATGCTGGCGCGTTCCTCGGGTAGGGCACCGCTGACTGCAGGACGCAGCGAGCGTGCGCTGCGCGTTCGTCGGGCTTCCCGAACGTAAGCAACGGCGGGCCGAATGCCGGCCTGCGAACCCGAAGCGCCGGTTGAGCGACCCGACTCGGCCGCAGCGGCGACCTTCGGGTCCAGCGACCAATACCACTCCGTGACGATCGCGGCAGCGTGCCGCCGTGCTACTGAGCCCGATGGCTCCCGTGCGGATGGGCCTGCACCCGAGTGGCCGGCCGTATCAGCGCTGGCGCGATCGCCGGACGCTTCGCCCAGGGCGCGCACCGGTCATCATCGCGTCTCTCAACACGGCAACGCCGTTGACGAAGAGATGGCGGACGCCAACCGCGTATTGGTGCGGCGCGGTGTAGGTCGCGCGATCAGCAATTGTCGCGGCGTCGAACACGACAATGTCTGCCGCAGCGCCGACCCGAAGCACGCCACGGTCAGCGAGACCGGCGCGTTGCGCAGCGAGCCCGGTCATCTTGCGGATCGCCAGTTCGAGCGAGAGCAGCCCGCGATCGCGCACATACGTACCGAGGACGCGAGGGAACGCCCCATAGCTGCGCGGATGAGGGAAACCTGCGCCGAACGCCAGCAGGTCACCGTCGCTTTCGATCGCCACCGTCGGGTTGCGCATCAGTGAGTCGACATCCGCATCGGCCATGGCGTGAAACACCGCCAGGAATCCGCCACTTGCCTGCAGTTCGATCAGCAGCGGCAGCACGCCATCGATGGTGGCAGGCACGCCGCGAGTGCGCGCGAGTTCGGCAAGGGACTTGCCGGCGAAGCCCGGCAGATCCCGGAAGACGATGCTCTCCGGACCAGCGCCTGCCTGCTGCACGAACACCGTTCGCATGTCGCGCAGCAGACGCGCGTGTTCCGTGCTGTCCGCGGCGCGGCGGCGAAACTCGTCGCTGCCGCCAGCCAGGGCCCAGGCAGGGAAGAGCACGTCCGACACGGTGCTGAATGCCGTGTAGGGATACGCGTCGGCCCACACGTCCAATCCGGTGCGGCGCGCGGAATCGAGCAGGGCGAGGACCGCCGGGATGCGACCGAACTGCGCGGCGCCGGTGGACTTGAGATGATTGATCTGCGCCGGAATGTGCGCGGCGGCGGCAATTGCGAGTACCTCGCGCACACTGGATTCGAGCGCCGGTCCCTCGTCGCGCATGTGTGTGATGTAGAGGCCTCCGTGTGCTGCCGCGACGCGCGCCATCGCGATCAGCTCATCGGTCTGGGCGTACGCACCCGGCACGTACTCCAGTCCTGTCGCCAGCCCCATCGCCCCTTGCCGCATCGCGGAGTCGACGAGCGCCGTCATGTGTGACAGCTCGGCCGCCGTCGGTGCGCGGTTGGCCATGCCGAGCACTCGTTCGCGGATCCAGTTGTGTCCGGCAAAGAAGCCAACGTTGAGGGCGGAGTGCAGCGACGCCGCATACCGGTCCAGCGGCCACGGCATCGGCTGCGAGTGCAGTGAGGCCAGCGTGGTCGTGATCCCTTGCCGCAGGAAATTCTCGGGCTGTGGATACTGTGCAATCGTGTTGACGTGCGCGTGCAGGTCGATGAAGCCGGGGGCGACGATCAAGCCGCGGACATCGAGCACCGTTCGCGCGGCGCGCGACTGGAGCTGCCCCGGGCGCGTGATGCGCGTGATCCGACCGTTGGTGATCACCACGTCCGCCGTTCGACGCGGCGCACCGGTGCCATCGATCACCGTGCCGCCGCGCAGCAGCACGTCCACGCGCTGGGCCGCCAGTGCCGCTGCCGGCAAGCTCAGGGCGAGGATGACGCATGGCGCACGGCACACGAGTCGGTAAAGCGCCGCACGACGCGCATCTGGAGGCAGGTGGGTCATCCGCCAGTTATGTCCCGGCGGGGCGCGACGCGCATCCACCCGCGCGAAACCACACTCACACTCGGCGGGTCGCGCGAAGGCGTCGCGCTTCGCACATTCCCTTCACGCCTGTTCGCCACCCTGACTCGTCCGGTCATGCGTTTCGTCCTCAGAGCCTGTACAGCCGCCATCACTGCCACGTTGCCGCTGCTCCTGTCGGCACAGCCGCCGGCGGCCGCTCGTCGCGTCGCGTTCACGACGACTGAAGGCACCTGGGTCTCGCTGGATCTCTCGCCGGACACGGCCCGCGTCGTGATGGAACTGCTCGGTGATCTCTACACGGTGCCGCTCGGCGGAGGGAACGCCACGCGCATCCGCGGCGGCACGGCGTTCGAGTCACAGCCGCGCTTCTCGCCCAATGGTCAGTCACTCGTGTTCACCAGTGACAGCAGCGGGTCCGACAATGTCTGGATCGCGCGCGCCGATGGCAGCGCCGCACGCCAACGGACTACGGTGCGGCGCGCCGCCATGCAGTCGCCGGCGTGGTCCGCTGACGGCGCAGCGGTGTTCGTCACCGTGGTCGAAGGATCATTCCAGCGTGCCGCCGAGATCTGGCGCATGGATGTGGCAACGGGTGCGTTCGCGCGCGTGATCGCCAACGGCAATGGGCCGGCGGAACCGTTGATTTCGTCGCCGGCACCGGGAGCGTACGGCGCCGCGCCGTCGCCGGATGGTCGCATGTTGTACTACACGTCGGTGACACCGCGGAAGTACGGCAGCCGCAACGGCGCCGCCAGTGTGATCATGAGGCGGGATCTCGTGACCGGCGCCGACGAGCGCGTGCTGCTGGAAGGGGAGAACCCGATGAAGCCGCTGCTCTCGCGCGACGGTTCGTTGCTGCTGTATGCCTCGAGTCTGGATGGTGTGACCGCGTTGCGCGCGCGCGATCTCCGGAGCGGTGCTGATCGCGTGGTGGTGAGCGGGCTGCAGCGCCCGCAGCTGGAGGCGCGCGCCGATCGCGATGTGTTGCCGAACTACGCACTGAGCGGTGACGGTGCGACGCTCGTGCTGGAACAGCAGGGGCACATCCAGCGTGTGAGTCTGCGTGATGGCGTTGCGCGCACCGTTCCATTC